>CANQGA010000015.1 GCA_947600145.1 uncultured Lachnospiraceae bacterium
AGCTGTCAATGCGCTGCTGCACATCGGCCGCAACCGCCGTCTGAACTGCCGGAGCTGTCTGCTGCTGTTCTGCAGGAGTTTCCGCGGACGCGCCTGGGCCTGTCGCCGCCCCTGGGCCGGTTGCCGCGCCCGGGCCTGTCGATGAACCTGAACCGGTCGACGAACCTGAGCCGGGACCTGCCGCGGTACCCGGGCCTGCAGCTGCGCCGGGACCTGCACCCTGCGTGTTATCGGATGACGTCCCATCCGTCTCTGTTGTAGTGCCGGGACCTGCCGCGGTACCCGGACCTGGAGCTGCGCCGGGGCCGCCGGAATCGGATCCCTGGGACGCTTCGGTCTCAGTCGGAGCGCCGGGGCCAGCCGCGTAACCGGGGCCCTGGGCCAGGGCGGTCAGGGTCTGACCGGCCAGCATAGAGACGGAGAGAGATGTGATCAGTATATACCTGAGACATTTGTGCATAGGAAAATCCCTCCTCTTTTGATGTACATTCACTAATTTACCACATTTCCATAGAAAATGCCATATGCAATTTACTTTTTTCCCCCGCCATGGTAAAATTGTAAGCAAAATGAAAAAATATAGCACACAGGATGTAAGAAAATGATGTCATAATAGGAAAGGTGGGAGTACGGATGTCCTCTGCGGGCGGCGGGCCGGTCATGGTCAGCATCTGCTGTATTGCTTATAATCAGGAACCTTATATCCGCGCGGCCCTGGAAGGGTTTGTGAATCAGAAGACTTCATTTGCGTATGAGATCCTGATCCATGACGACGCTTCCACGGACCGGACGGCTGAGATCATAAAGGAATACGCCGGCCGGTATCCGGATCTGATCCGGCCGATCCTGCAGACGGAGAACCAGTATTCCAGGGGACTGACCAATATCAGCGGAACCTTTAATTTCCCGCGCGCCAGGGGACGCTATATCGCCATGTGCGAGGGCGACGATTACTGGACGGATCCCTGTAAGCTGCAGACGCAGGTGGATTATATGGAAGCGAACCCGGGCTGCTCGCTGATGCTGCACAGCGCGGCGGTTCGCGTGGAAGGGCGGGCCTTCACAGAGAGGCGGATGCGTCCCTATCGGGGCGACAGGCGGATCCCGCCGGAGGAGATCATCGACAAGACCTCCGGCTATCCTACGGCCTCGCTGCTGTTCAGGGCCGAGATGGTGAAGGAGCTGCCGGATTACTATGTGAACGCGCCGATCGCGGATATTCCGCTGCAGCTGATGGCCGCCTCCCGCGGCTGGGCTTACTATATGGATAAGCCGATGTGCGTCTACCGGCTGGGAGGCTCCTATTCCTGGACGGAACTGATGAAGCAGGGCGATTACGAGGAGAAATCCCGGCGCTATTACCTTCAGATGCGGCAGATGTACAGAGGATTCGACGAAGCGACCGGGCGGAGGTTCCACGGAACCGTGACCCACGCGGTCCGGCGGATCTATTTCCTGACTAAGGTGAATACGAAGGATTACCGGCTGGTGCTTTCCGCGGAATACAGGGAGTTTTACCGGGAGCTAAGCCTCAGGACACGGTTTTTTATCCGGCTGGAGGCGGGCGCTCCGGGACTTTACCGGCTGCTTTACCGGCTCTACCACAGAGAGGCGGGCCGTACCTGACGGGCCGCCGGATCGAGAAATGGAGTAACATTTATGGAGAAGAAGACGATCCTGGTGACAGCCATCGGTTCCTTTTCGGCCGCGGCGGTCATCGGTACTTATAAGAAGGCGGGACACCGCGTGCTGGGCTGCGATATCTATCCGGCGGAGTGGGTCGCCGCGTCGCTGGAGGCGGACCGTTTTTTTCAGGCGCCTTACGCGGCGGATGAGGACGCGTATCTGGAGTTCCTAAGCCGGATCTGCCGTCAGATGGGAGTGGATCTTCTGGTTCCTCTGACGGACGCGGAGATCGACGTGATCAACGGCTGGCGCGAAGAGGCGGCGCGGATCGGCGTTACCGTGTGCCTGTCCCCCGCGGAGAGCATCCGCCTGTGCCGTGATAAATGGGAGTCGGCGCGGAAGCTGCGGGAAGAAGGCGTCTGCCGCACGATACCGACGCGGCGTCTGGACGAGGTGATCCGCTCGGAGGCGGCTTCCGGGTATGAGCGTCTTGAGTATCCGCTGGTGCTGAAGCCGGCCCGCGGACGCAGCAGTCAGGGGCTTCTGACGGTTCTGGACGCGGAGCAGATGCGAAGGGAGGCGGACCGGCTGCGGCCGGATGCCGGTTCTTACCTGGCGCAGCCCCGGATCGCCGGCAATGTGGTGACGGTGGATGTGGTGAGAAACGTGATAGAGAGCGGAGACGACGTTTCCGCGGCGGACCAGGTCGTGTGCCTGCCCCGGAGAGAGCTTCTGCGGACGCCGAACGGCGCCGGGACCTCCGTCTGTATCTTCCGGGATGAACGGCTGGAGGCGCAGTGCGCCGCAGTCGCCCGCGCGCTCGATGTCCGCGGCTGCGTGAATTTTGAGTTTGTTGAAGAGAGTGAAGGCCGGTGGCATTTTCTGGAATGCAATCCCCGTTTTTCGGGCGGCGTCGCGTTTTCCTGCATGGCGGGATACGACATGCCGGGCAGCCATCTGCGGTGCTTTACGGGCGGGGAGATCGAGCCGATGGGGGAGATCCGCAGCCAGTATCTGGTGAAGAGATACACGGAATACCGTACGAAGATCTTGTGACATTGCTTCGGGGCGTCCGTCTTTCGGAGCGGTCTGGAGAACAGAATTTTCAGAATGGAGAAGAGAATGGCAGACGACAGAAAGCGGCCTATCGCGGTGACACGGTCGTCGCTTCCTCCCTTAGAGGAATATGTGGAAATGCTGAAGCCTCTGTGGGAAAGCGCATGGCTGACCAACATGGGAGAATATCACAGACAATTCGCGGAGCAGCTGAAGACTTATCTGGGGACGCCGAACCTGGAGCTGTTCGTCAACGGACATATGGCCCTGGAGCTGGCGCTGCAGGCGATGGATCTGAGCGGCGAAGTGATCACCACGCCGTTCACATTCGCGTCCACCGCCCACGCCATCGTCCGCAACGGGCTGACGCCGGTGTTCTGTGACATCGATCCCGTGAACTATACGCTGGACGCGGACAGGCTGGAGGAACTGATCACGGATCGGACGACGGCGATCGTGCCGGTCCATGTATACGGCAATGTCTGCGATGTGGAGCGGATCGGGGAGATCGCCCGCAGACATCATCTGAAGGTGATCTATGACGCGGCCCATACCTTCGGGGAGACCTATGACGGCCGCGGCATCGGCTGCTACGGCGACGCCGCGATGTTCAGCTTCCACGCCACCAAGGTGTTCCACAGCATTGAGGGCGGGGCGGTGGCGTTCCGGGACGAGAAGCTGGCCCCGGCGCTGTACGAACTGAAGAATTTCGGCATTACCGGCTATGAGAGCGTGGATTCTGTGGGAGCAAACGGGAAGATGAATGAATTCCAGGCTGCCATGGGGATCCTGAATCTGCGATATGTGGACGGCGAGATCGGGAAGCGCCGGGCCCTGGCGCGGCATTACCGCGGCAGGCTGGACGGCGTGGAGGGCATCCGGCTGTGCCCGGAGGATCCGCGGGTCCGGTATAATTACGCATATATGCCGGTGGTATTTGACGGATACCGGAAAGACCGGGACCAGGTCTTCGCCGAGCTGGCGGCCCGGGATATTCACGCGCGGAAGTATTTCTATCCGTGCGTCAACAGCTACGCCTGCTACAGGGACCGCTATGATCCGGCGCTGACGCCGGTCGCGGACCGGATCTCACGGCAGGTGCTGACGCTGCCGCTGTACGCGTCGCTGAGCCCGGACGACGTGGACCGGATCTGCGATATCATTTTACAGTAAGAGTCCGGCCGGTGTGGGCAGAAGCGCAGAAGGCGGAAGAAGAACAGGAGACGGAACATGGCAGCAGCTGACAAGGTACTGGTGATCATACCGGCATTCAATGAAGAAGCGAATATTGAGAAGGTCGTGGATGAACTGGAGAGGGATTACCCGCAGTTTGACTACATCGTAGTCAACGACGGTTCCACGGACCGCACGGCGCGTATCTGCCGGGAGAGAGGGTATCATCTGCTGGATCTGCCGGTGAACCTCGGCCTGGCGGGCTGCTTTCAGGCGGGCATGAAATACGCTTATCTGGGGGATTACGACTGCGCCGTCCAGTTCGACGGCGACGGACAGCACCGTCCGGAATATATCGAGGCGCTGAGAAGGAAGATGGAGGAAGGATACGATATCGTCATCGGCAGCCGCTTCGTGGAGGGGCATAAGGACGCCTCCATGCGCATGATCGGCAGCCGTATCCTGTCCGCCGCGATCCGACTGACGACCGGCGTAAAGGTGGCGGATCCTACTTCCGGCATGCGGATGTTCAACCGTGACATGATCGGTGAGTTCGCGTGGAAGCTGAATTTCGGGCCTGAGCCCGACACGGTTTCCTACCTGCTGAAGCAGGGGGCCCGCGTCGCGGAGGTCCCGGTGACCATCGCGCCCCGCCTGGGCGGGGAGAGCTACCTGAAGCCCTTCGTAGCCGCCAACTACATGCTCCGCATGCTTTTGTCCATCCTGCTGGTGCAGAACTTCCGAAAACGGTGAGCGCCGCGCGGTGGAAAACCCGGAACCGGGAAAGGAGGATCCCGCGATGTGTCCGCACAGGAGCGGGGGGATATCTGAGATGAGCCTGGCAGACCGCCTGGCGGCGCTTCTGATGAAGCCGGCCGCCGACAGGGAAAAGCAGAATATCGTCTGGAACATGATCGGCAGCTTCTGTTACGCGTTTGCCAGTATGGTGCTGTCTTTCCTGGTCATGCGCATCGCGGGAGACGACGACGGAGGCATCTTCGCCTTCGGATACAGCACCTTCGGCCAGCAGATGTTCCTTGTAGCCTATTTTGGGCTCCGGCCTTTTCAGATCACGGACGGAAAGGGAGAATACCGTTTCGGCGACTACCTGCTCCACCGCTGTCTGACCTGCGCCCTGGCGGTGGCGGCGGGCGCGGGGTATCTGCTGCTTGGCGGTTATACCGTCCGGAAGGCGCTGATTATTTTTCTTCTGGTCTGCTACAAGGTGATCGACGGCTTCGCGGACGTCTACGAGTCGGAGTTTCAGCGTCAGGGCCATCTGCACCTGACCGGCAAGTCCAACGCGTTTCGGACGATCCTGTCGGTGACGGTGTTCCTTACGGCGCTTCTGGCCGGGCGGCAGCTGGTCTTCGCCTGCGGAGCGGCGGTGGCGGCCCAGGCAGCCGGCGTCTGGCTCTTTGACGTATCGGTGATCCGCCGCCTTCCGTCGGTGGACACAGGCCGCGACTGGAGCCGCCTGCGCCCCCTGACCGGCGCCGCGGCGCTGCTGTTTGTGTCGGTGTTTTTGGATTTTTACATTTTTTCAGCGGCCAAATATGCCATCGACGCCAATATGGACAACGCGGCTTCCGGATATTTTAATATCATATTTATGCCCACGTCGGTGATCAATCTGGCGGCGGGATTTGTCATAAGGCCGGTCCTCACGTATCTGACGGACGCCTGGACCGGTCGGGATTTCGCGGCTTTCCGCCGGCTTCTGCGGCGTATCTCAGCCCTGATCGCGGTGCTTGGCATCGCGGCGGCGGCGCTGGCGTGGTTTGCGGGACGGCCTGTGCTCGGCATCATGGAGAGGCTTCTGGGAGACGGTTACGCCGGAAGCCTGGTGCGATACCATGTGCCGTTTGTCATGGTAGTGCTGGGCGGGGTGTTTTACGCGATTCTGAACCTGTATTACTATGTGCTGGTGATCCTGCGCAGGCAGGATGTGATTTTCGGGATCTATGTTGTGATGACGGCAGCGGCGGCGGTGGCCGCGCCCGCGATGGTCCGAAGAGGAGGGATCGGCGGGGCCGCGTTTGCGTACCTGATGCTGATGGCAGTCATGGCTGCCGGATTTACGGGAGGAGCCTTAAACCGCGTGCGCGCGGGGGAGAGAGCAGACAGCAGGGGGATTATGAAAAATGAATGGCATGGAGATGGAGACAGAGATCTATAAAGGACTTGCCGATCCGGAGGAAAGCCGGACGGAGGCCCGGCGGATGAGCGTGGATGTGATCATCCCGGTATACCGGCCGGACCGGCGCTTTGCCCGCCTTCTGGCGATGCTGAAGCGGCAGACGTACCCGGTGGACCACATTATTATCATGAATACGGAAAGCCGGTTCTGGAATGAGGACGGCTATAAAGGAATCCGCGGGATGGAGATCCATCATCTGGAGAAATCCGAGTTCGATCACGGCGGCACCCGCAACCGCGGGGCGGCGTATTCCACGGCGGATGTGCTGCTGTTTATGACCGACGACGCGGTGCCGCAGGATACGCGCCTGGTGGAACGCCTGGTGGAAGCCCTGAAGCAGAAGGGGCCGAAGGGCGAGACGGCGGCGGCGGCCTATGCCCGGCAGCTGCCCGACAGGGACTGCCGCGCCATCGAGCGGTATACGAGAAGCTTTAACTATCCGGACAAGAGCCGGATCAAGACGGCGGCGGATCTGCCCGGGCTTGGGATTAAGACGTATTTCGCGTCCAATGTCTGCTGCGCTTACCGGAGGGACATTTTCGAGAGCCGGGGCGGGTTCGTGAACAGGACGATCTTTAATGAAGACATGATCTACGCGGCGGGAGCGGTCCGGGACGGATACGCGATCGTCTACGCGGCCGGCGCGAAGGTGATCCATTCCCACAATCTGACGTTTTCGCAGCAGTTTCGGAGGAACTTTGACCTGGCGGTGTCCCAGGCGGATCACCCGGAGATATTCCGGGGAGTGCCGTCGGAGGGAGAGGGGATCCGGATGGTAAAGCAGACTGCCGGATGGCTTGTGAAGACCGGGCGGCTCTGGCTTCTCCCGTCCCTGGTGATCGGGAGCGCCTTCAAATACGCCGGATACCGGCTGGGGAAGATGTACCGCTTCCTTCCGCGCAGGCTGGTGTTAATGTGCACGGATAACCGGGAATACTGGAGATAGAGGAAGAAACCGAAGACCGCCGGACGCGGGCAGAAAGAGAGGAAGACGATTATGATGACAATGACGCTGCGGGTCGCGCTGATCCTGGTCTCGGTGGGGACGCTGTTTCTGATGATGCGCAGGATCCGTCAGTCCAAGCTTCAGATCGAGAGCGCGGTTTTCTGGATCGTCCTGGCCCTGGTGCTGGTCGTATTCAGCCTGTTTCCGGCCGCGGCGGATTTCGCGGCTCACTGCCTCGGGATCTACTCTACGGCCAACTTCCTGTTCCTGTTCGCGATCTTTGTGCTGATCGTGAAGGTATTTTACATGACGATCCACATCTCCCAGCTGGAGACGAAGATCAAGGAGCTGGTGCAGCACATTGCCCTGGAAGAGAAGAAGCGCCAGGAGGAGAATGCCCTTCTGGAGAGGCAGATCCGGTCGAAGACAGAGGAAGACGCGGATCGGACCGGAGGAAGCGATGAAGAATAGGCAGGGATATCTGACAATCGGGATCATGTTTTCGGCGCTGACGGTGCTGGGACTGTGGCATTTTCTGGATGTGAGGACAGGGGTCTCAGTCTCCGGGGATGGGTGGCTTGCGGGCTGGTATCTGGCCCTGTTCGCCGTCTGTCTGGCGTTTCTGGCGCTGCTGGGCCGGGTATTCTTATCGCAGGGACAGGGAAAGCAGTGGAGCCTTGTCCGGATCTATCCGATCGCGGGGCTCGGGCTGGGACTTCTGTATCTGTTCGTGCTTCCGCCCATGTCCGCGCCGGATGAGATCAGCCACTATCTGACCGCGTATGATCTGTCCAGCCGTATGCTGGGCCGGCCCGCGCGGGCGGAGGACGGTCATGTCCTTGTCCGGGCGGAGGACTGGTTTCTGGAGGACGCCCGCGGCAACTATCTGGTCGATGACAGCGGACCGTATCTGAGCGCCGCGGGGATCGACAGGGAAGATGAAACGGGGATCGTTCTGTTCGGACAGGAGGTCACGGAAGACACGTACCGGATGATCCACGAGATCCTGATCGAGGGAAAAGAGACGCCGCAGCAGCGGATGCTCAGGGAATCCGGGGCCGGGAGGGAGACGCTCGCGGTATCGCCGCTTCCGCCGGTAAACACCACGCCGGCGGCTTATCTGCCGCAGGCGGCGGGGATCGCGATCGCCAGGATCCTCCGCCTGGACAGCCTGAAGCTTGCTTATCTGGGGCGGCTGTGCAACCTTCTGTTCTTTGTGGGAATTACATGGCTGGCGCTTAAGCGGATGCCGTTCGGCCGGGAAGTCCTCTTCGGCGTGGCGCTGCTGCCGATGACCCTGCATCTGTCGGCGTCATTTTCCTATGATGTGATGATCCTCGCCGGAATGTTCCTGCTGACGGCGGTCTGTATGGATCTGGCTTACCGGCAGGAGCGGGTGCGGGTGCGGGATGTGGTTCTGCTGGCCGTGATCATGGCGGTCTGCGGGCCGTGCAAGATGATCTACGCGCCGATGATGGGGCTCTGCCTGCTGATCCCGGTGAAGAAATTCGGCGGCTGGAAGCGCTGGCTCGCCTCGGCGGCCGCGGTAGCCGCGGCGTTTGCCGCCGCCATGGTGCTGGTCAACGGGGCGATCATCCTGCGCTACGCGACGGTGGAAGCCGGGGCCGCGCTGACTTCCGACGGAGAGGCCGGATACAGCCTGACGCTCCTGCTTCATCAGCCGCGCCTGCTTCTGCGGATGTTTTACAATACGGTGGTCTACCAGCTGGATGAATTCCATCTGACGATGGTGGGCGCGATGCTGGGCAATCTGGACCCTCAGATGAATGTGCCGTATCTGCTGGTGGCGTTCTTTACGCTGGGGCTTCTGATGCTGGCGTTCCGCGTTCCCGGCGAGAGCCTGGTGGTCACCGGCGGGCGGAGGATCTGGATCTTCGTTGTGTGCGCGGCCTGTGCCGCCGCGGCGATGCTGTCCATGCTGATCGCGTGCACGCCCCAGGGTTCGCTTGTCATCGAGGGCGTGCAGGGACGGTACTTCCTGCCGCTTCTGCCGGCGCTTCTGCTGGCCTGCAAAAACGACCTGTTGGTTTTGACAAAGGATGGAAACCGTAGTATATTGTATCTGATGTGCTGCGCGAACCTGTATGTGCTGATCCGGCTCTACGGCGTTGTGTGCCTGCGGGTCTGAGAACAGCCCAGAAGGCGCTGTACGCGGCGCGGCCGGCAAGATGGTGCGGCGGCCCCGCGAATACAGAAGAAATAAAGAAGGAGACGCAAACGATGGGCAATATAAAAGTAACTCCCTGCCATATCAAAGGACTGTACGTGATCGAGCCTGAGGTCCATGAGGACGCCAGGGGCTATTTTGTGGAGACCTATAATCAGCGGGATTTCCAGGCGGCGGGGCTTGATATGGTGTTTGTTCAGGACAACCAGTCCATGTCTGTGAAGGGCGTGCTGCGGGGGCTTCATTATCAGAAGCAGTACCCGCAGGGAAAGCTCGTGCGCGCGGTCCGGGGCAGGGTCTTTGACGTGGCGGTGGATCTTCGCGCCAAATCCCCGACTTACGGGCAGTGGTTCGGCGTGGAGCTGTCGGCGGAGAACAAGAAGCAGTTCTATGTGTCGCCGGGCTTCGCCCATGGCTTTCTGGTCCTGTCGGATGAGGCGGAATTCGCCTACAAGGTGACGGATTTCTATCATCCCGGAGATGAGGGAGGTCTGATCTGGAACGATCCTGAGATCGGTATCGAGTGGCCCATCGAGGAGGGCATGGAGCTGATCTTCTCCGAACGCGATAAGAAATGGGGCGGCCTCGCGGACACGTTCAGGTTCTGAACCGCGCCGGACTGAATTTGCGGAGCGCGCTTCTGCCCGGTTAAGGGCGCGGACAGAGATGAAAAACAGACAGAGACAGCGGGAGAGGCATCGATGAATTATCTTGTCACACTGGCGAAAGAAATGGTAAAGCGGCGGAGACTGATCTGGGACCTGGCGAAATCCGATTTCCGGAAGCGCTTTGTAGGTTCCTATTTCGGCGTGGTCTGGATGTTTATCCAGCCGGTGGTCACGGTGCTGATCTATTTCTTCGTATTTCAGATGGGTTTTAAGAACGCGCCGCCGATCCCGGGGTATCCGTATGTCCAGTGGCTGATCCCCGGCATTGTGCCGTGGTTTTTCATCAGCGAGGCGCTGAATTCAGGAACCGGCTGCCTGCAGGAATACAACTATCTGGTGAAAAAGGTGGTCTTTCAGGTGGAGATCCTGCCGGTCATCAAGGTGATCTCCTGCCTGATGGTGCATGTGATCTTCGTGCTGATCATGGTGGCCGTGTTTCTGCTGTACGGAACATTTCCGAAGGTCAGCTGGCTGCAGATCGCGTATTATTCCTTCGCGGCCATGGTCTTTTCGCTGGGGATCGTGTATTTTACCAGCGCGGTCAATGTGTTTTTCAAGGATATGGCCCAGATCGTCAGCATCTTTCTGCAGGTGTGGATGTGGGTGACCACGATCATGTGGGATCCGGCCATGTTCGCGGACCATCCGGCCTGGCTTGACCGGGTGCTTAAGCTGAACCCGGTCTGGTATGTGGTCAACGGGTACCGCGACAGCATGCTGACCGGAAACGCCTTCTGGGAGAGACCGGGGGTGACGGTTTATTTCTGGTGTGTGACTGCCGTGCTGTTTCTGGTGGGACTTAAGGTGTTTAAGAGACTGCGGCCGCATTTCTCGGATGTGCTGTAAGCGGCGTTCGGGCTCCCGGCGGCGCGCGCCGCGGTATCGCCGCGGTCTGTACGGACGCCTGCGGGAATAGGAGGATTTGCATGGAGAATGCCATCATCGTAAAAGATGTGACAAAAATCTATAAATTATATGATAAACCCATTGACCGGCTGAAGGAGTCCTTAAATCCTTTTCACAGGGAGTACCACAGGAAATTTTACGCATTGAACGGCCTGTCCTTCTCCGTGGAGAAGGGTCAGACTGTGGGGATCATCGGAACCAACGGCTCCGGCAAGTCCACGATCCTTAAGATCATCACCGGCGTCCTGTCACCCACCACGGGGGAGGTGACGGTGAACGGCACGGTGTCGGCGCTCCTGGAGCTGGGGGCCGGCTTCAATATGGATTACACCGGTATCGAGAATATCTATATGAACGGCAGTATGATGGGCTTTTCCCGGAAAGAGATGGACGCCAGGCTTCAGGATATCCTGGATTTCGCGGATATCGGGGATTTTGTGAACCAGCCGGTAAAGACCTATTCCAGCGGTATGTTCGTCCGTCTGGCTTTCGCGCTGGCGATCAACGTGGAGCCGGAGATCCTGATCGTGGACGAGGCGCTGTCGGTCGGGGACGTATTCTTCCAGGCCAAGTGCTACCGGCGTATGGAAGAGATCCGGAAAAAGGGCACCACGATCCTGATGGTGACCCATGACATGGGCAGTATCCTGAAGTATTGCGATAAGGTGGTACTGCTGAACAAGGGCAATTTTATCGCGGAAGGAACCGCCGGACATATGGTGGATCTGTATAAGAAGATCCTGGCGAATCAGATGGATTCGCTGGAGGAGGAACTGGCGGCGGAGCGCCGGACGGAAGCTGAAGCGGCGGCCCAAGGCACCGGGAGGACGGACGGCGCGGCGGTCCGGGATGCTGAGGCGAAGGGCGGCGCGGCCGCGGATCCGGGCGGAATACGGGGCGACGGAGGTCAGAAGCCGGGACCTTCCCTTATGAAGGACAAACTGGCCGTTAACCCCAGGCGGACGGAATACGGCGACGGCCGGGCGGAGATCTATGATATGGGGCTGTTTGATCAGAGAGGGAATCTGACGAGCCTGCTCTTAAAGGGAGAGAAGTTCACGATCCGGGAGAGGATCCGGTTCCACGCTCCGGTTCAGGCGCCTATTTTCACATATACGATCAAGGATAAGAAGGGAACGGAACTGACGGGTACGAATACCCTGTACGAGGGGGCGGATATCCGGCCGGTGCAGGACGGCGACGAATACGATGTTTCCTTTACCCAGAAAATGACTCTGCAGGGGGGAGAATATCTGCTGAGTATGAGCTGCACCGGATTTGAGATGGGGGAACATGTGGTTTACCACCGCCTCTATGATGTGCTGGGACTGACCGTGATCTCGAACAAGAACACGGTGGGTGTGTACGATATGGAGTCAGAGGTAAGGGCTGAAAAGACGAAAGGAACAACATGAGATCAGAGAAAGAACGAACGGAAACAGAGCGGAAGCTTCTGGGACTTCTGAAGACCTACGGAGCCGATGTGAAGGCGATCCTCGGGGCGAATCCCAGACTGGAATACCTTTACGCCCTCTCACCCCAGCGGGAGAACCTGCTGGAATGGTATCCGTTTCGCGGGGACGGAACGCTCCTTGAGGTGGGATCCGATTTCGGGGCGCTGACAGGCCTCTATGCCCGGAAGGTATCCAGAGTGGATGTGCTTGATCCGTCCTGGGCCAATCTGGAGATCAACCGCCTGCGCCACAGCGGGCAGGACTTTTTTAAGAACATCAATTATGTGCAGGGAACGCTTTCCGAATATCTGCCACAGGCGAAGGGACTTTATGACTATGTGGTCATCGTCGGGGATCTGGAACAGGATGAATTGAGCGAAGAGGAAAGCGCGGCCCAGATCCGGGCGGCCAAGTCGCTCCTCAAGCCCGACGGCGAGCTGATCGCGGCCGTCTGCAATCCGTTCGGGATCAAATATTGGGCCGGCGCGGCGAAGGACGGCCACAGTCTGTCGAAATCCGCGCTGACGAAATGGCTTTCCGAGGGCGAGGACGGCAGTCTGGAATTCTATTACCCGATGCCGGATTACAAGCTGCCGGTGACCATTTATTCCGACGCGTATCTTCCGCGGGAGGGAGATCTGACGGATACGGTCGCGGCCTATGATTTTCCGGATTATCCGTTTTTTGACATGGGGGCGGCCTTCGACCAGGCGGTCCGGGACGGCAGGTTCGACCAGTACGCCAACGCGTATCTGGCGATCTGGCGGCGCGGCGGCCGGATGATCCAGCAGAGCGGGCCCCAGTATATGAAATATAACCGCACCCGGCGGGAAGAATTCCAGTTAAAGACCGTGATCCTCGGCGGCGCTGACGGAGTCCGGCGGGTCGAGAAGAGCGCGCTGACGGAGGAAGGCAGGGTCCATATCAGTCATTTCGTCTCGCAGTACGCGGCGCTATCCGCCCAGCATAAGTTCCTGAACTATCTGGAAGGAGAACAGGCAGCGGACAGCAGTTCGGTTGCATTTCCGTATCTGACGGGACGGACGCTGGCGGCGAGGCTGACGGATGAGCTTTCGGACGGAAGCGCGCCGGTCGAGCTGATCCGGCAGACCATCGATGTGCTGCTGGCATCGGAGATCGGCGATATAGAGCCGTTTGCGCCGACAGAAGGGTTCGCGCTGGTCTTCGGCAGGAAAGAAATGGATGTGCTGGCGGAGCAGAAGCCGGACGCCGGATGGAATGTGCCCTGCCTGCATGTGTCCAATATCGATCTCCTGTTTGAAAATGTGCTGCTGACCGACGACGGAAACTATTGCCTGGACTATGAGTGGGTCTTTGATTTTCCGGTTCCCGTCGATTATATCCGTTACCGGATCCTGTTCTACGCCTACCGGCAGTTTAAGAGCCTGCTGTCTGACTGCGGGACGCTGACCGAATGGCTTGGGCAGTTCGGCATTACGCCGGAGGCGGAGGCGCTCTACGATGCCATGGAACGGAATTTCCAGTATTATGTCCATGGGGAGAACCAGGTCCTTTATCTGGAGAATTATCTGGTAAAGCCGCGGACCGCGAAGGGCTTTACGGAGATGGATGAGCAGCTGCGCCGCCTGGAGAGCGAGCTTGCGCGGTCAAAGGAAAATGAAGAGCGGTTAAAGGCCCAGATCCATGACCAGGGCGCCGCGATCCGCAAAATGACGGAGGTCAAGCGGCTGACGGACAACCATGTGACGAATCTGGAGATCATGATCAGGGATCTGCGGCATGAGATCGACGAGATGGGGAAGACCCTGACATACTTAAACGGCCATGAGGCGCTTATTTTCAAAGTCCGCCGCAGGCTGGGCGAGAAATTCAACGCGAAGTATCCGAAGGGCTCGCCGCAGAGGAAACGGCTTCACTACCGGAAGGAATATCTGACGCATCCGATCCGCTCCTTCCGGTTCTATCGGACGGAAGAAGGAAAAAACCTGAGAGACGGTGATTTTGAGATCGGGGACGCGTACCGGGAGCACCGGAAGCTGGTGTTTCCGCCGGCCGAACAGCCGGAGGTATCCATCGTGATCCCGGTTTATAATCAGATCGGCTATACTTACGCGTGTCTGGTCTCGATCCTGGAGAATACGAAGGATGTATCCTATGAGATCATTATCGCCGACGACGTGTCCACCGACGCCACGGAGCATATCAGCCGCTACGCGGAGGGCGTGACGGTCAGCCGTAACGAGACCAATCAGGGCTTCCTCAGAAACTGCAATCAGGCGGCGAAAAAGGCCCGCGGCCGCTATATCATGTTCCTGAATAATGACACCCGTGTGACGGAGGGGTGGCTTACGGCGCTTGTGAACCTGATCCGCTCCGACGATTCGATCGGTATGACAGGTTCCAAGCTGGTCTATCCCGACGGGAGGCTTCAGGAAGCGGGCGGTATCATCTGGAGCGACGGTTCCGGATGGAACTACGGCCGGCTGGACGATCCGGACAAGCCCCAGTACAATTACGTGAAGGATGTGGACTACATTTCCGGGGCCGCGATCCTCATACGGAGAAGCCTGTGGGAGCAGATCGGCGGATTCGACGAGCGCTACGCGCCGGCCTACTGTGAGGACTCGGATCTGGCTTTCGAGGTGAGAAAGGCCGGTTACCGGGTCGTATACCAGCCGCTTTCGAAGGTGATCCATTATGAAGGGATCTCTAACGGAACCGATGTGCAGGGCGGCGGCCTTAAGCGGTATCAGGCCGGGAATTCGGAGAAGCTTAAGGAGAAATGGGCGGAGGAGCTGAAACATCAGTGTGAGAACAACGGCAATCCCGATCCGTTCCGGGCCCGCGAGCGCAGCATGGGCAGGCCGATTATTCTGGTGATCGACCATTATGTGCCTACGTTTGACAAGGACGCCGGATCCAGAACCACTTACCAGTACCTGAAAATGTTCTTGAAGCATGGCTATGTGGTCAAATTCCTTGGGGACAATTTCGCCCACGAGGAGCCCTATTCCACGGCGCTGGAGCAGATGGGCGTCGAGATCCTGTCCGGTCCGGAGTACGAAGCGGGTATCTGGGACTGGATCTCGGCCCATGGGAAGGACATTTCCGCCGCGTATCTGAACCGGCCCCATATCGCCATCAAATATGTGGACTATCTGAGGGAGAACACGGATATCCGGCTGATCTACTACGGGCACGATCTGCATTATCTGCGGGAAAGCAGGGAATACGCTCTGACCATGGATCCGGACCGCCGGCGCGCGGCCGACTACTGGAAGGGCATTGAACTGTCCCTGTTTTATAAGGTGGACATGTCCTACTATCCGTCCTGTGTGGAGAGAGATGCGGTCCGGGCCGAGGATGAGAATATCCCGGTGAAGGATATTGTGGCCTATGTGTACGATGAGTTCAGAGAAAACATTCCGCGGGACTTTGCCAGGAGGGAGGGCATCCTCTTCGTGGGAGGCTTCGCCCACCCGCCGAACGCCGACGCGGTCCTGTGGTTTACGAAGGAGGTCTACCCGCTGATCGCGGACCGCATGCGCGGGGAAGGCGCCGAGCCGCCGAAGTTCTACGTTGTGGGTTCGAGGGTGACCGATGAGATCAAAGCGCTGGAGCAGACGGTGCCCGGCGTGGTGGTCAGGGGCTTCGTAAGTGATGAAGAGCTGACTCAGCTCTATGATGAGACCAGGCTAGTAGTTGTACCGCTGCGCTACGGCGCGGGAGTCAAGGGCAAGGTAGTGGACGCCCTTTACAACGGGGCCGCCGTCGTCACGACATCCATCGGCGCCGAGGGCATCCCTCACGCGGAGGATGTGATGGTCATTGCCGATCAGGCGGACGCCCTGGCAGAAGCGGTGCTCAGGATCTATCAGAGCCCGGAGAGCTGTCAGGCATTAAGTGAACGAACCCAGGATTATGTGCGCCGATACTATAGCCAGGAAGCGGCCTGGGATGTGATAAAGGATGATTTCCCATGCGGGCCGTGAGAGAAAGCGGCAGGTTTCGGGGGACATCCCAAGGAAAGGAGCAGCATTTATGAATTTACATGATTTAAGATCCGCGTCTGTCATGCATGCGGCCGCCCTGACATTGCTTTTCACCCTGACGGTTTCCACGGCGGCCCTGGCGGCGGGCCCCGGCCAGTTGTCGGAAGGAATGCGCGGCGGCCCGGGAGCCCAGGTGAATACGACTTCCCAGACAGCCCCCGGCGTCCCGGCGGGCGCCCCGTCCCAGACGGGGCCGGGAGTCCAGCAGGGCCCCGGAGGTTTGGCGGGACCGGGCGCGCAGCAGGGACCCGGCGTATCAGGTTCGGCCGGAAGTACCGCGATTGGACCGTCCATCTATAATCCCAGCGGCGGCATGCTTCCGGAGTCTACCCCGGTCACCGGCCAGGAGACGCCCCTGTTCGGCGGCGGAAGCCTGACCATGATGTACGGGCGGACAGGCGCGCAGATGCTCAGCGTTCTTCTTCAGTCGAAGGAAGGCGGCCTTGTGGTCGTAGACGGGGGCTGGGAGGGCGACGCGGACGCGCTCCTGGAGGCGGTCAGGGCGAGGGGCGGCCATGTGAACGCATGGCTGATCACGCATCCGGATTCTGATCACGCGGGAGCCCTCTGCAATATTCTCGGAAGAGGCGAGACCGGGATCGTGATCGATCATATCTACTGCTGCCTTGCCGGCGTGGACTGGTACAACGCGGTGGATCCCGGAGAGGCGCCGTTTATTACGCTGTTCAAGCAGCGGCTGGCGCTGCCGCCGCTGGGAATGGTCGTCGATATCGTGTCCGCCGGTTATCAGATCTCCGTTCCCGGCATCGAGACAAAGGTGCTCAACAACGCCCTGTTCGGCACGGAGGAGCCGGCCGTGAACAACAGCTCCGTCGTATACCGGGTCGAGATGAACGGCGTCAGGATCCTTTTCCTGGGCGATCTGGGCGAGGCCGGCGGCAATCTGCTTCTGCAGAGCGTTCCGCGGGAAGAGCTGAAGGCGGATATCGTACAGATGTCCCATCACGGGCAGGCCGGTGTCGGAAAGAATGTCTACGAGGCTGTTGCGCCGTCCATCTGTCTGTGGCCGACGCCTCTGTGGCTCTGGAACAATGACAGCGGAAGCGGATACGGAAGCGGTTCCTGGCGTACCCTGGAGACCCGCGGATGGATGCGCGATCTGGGTGTGACCCGAAATTATGTGATGAAGGACGGAGACATCGTCCTGAGATAACGGAAAATATCAGAGGGGCTGCCGCAATACCGGATGTCTCTGCGCGAAGCAGATGTGACACAGGTATCCGCGGCAGCCCCGTCGTGTCATTTCAGAAGGCTGATCTTCGGGAAATATCGGAACAGTACTTTGGCGACCATCTGGTCCTTGCTGATATAAGTGTATCTCCAGAAGCGCGCGTCCGCCGAGTAGTTCCGGTTGTCGCCCAGCATCAGATAGTGTCCTTCGGGGACCTCATAGTGCAGGGGCTGGGGCGTGATCATCTCTTCTGCGAGGTACGGCTCCGCTTCCGGAGTTTCGGAACCGTTCAGATATACGCAGCCGTCGTGGATATCCACCACGTCGCCAGGCACGCCGATGACCCGCTTTACGTAATAAATGGTCTTGTTGCGTTTGTCGCTGCGGCCGCATGCGGGACAGACGTTCTCCGGCGTCTTCTGGTATTCGACGCCGCATCCGCGGCAGGAATAGCCGAACACGAAGATCGCGATATCCCCCCGTTCGGGCTCGCCGAAGGTATAGCTTAAACGGGAGCCGATGACCCGGTCTCCGGTCATGATCGTAGTTTCCATGGAACCGCTTGGAATGCGGCTGTTGGCGATAATGAAAGTATCCAGTATAAACGCGGCCAGCGCGGCGATCACGAGGATCTGCAGCCAGCTTATGAGTTCCTTCTTCCAGTTAAAGGGTTCTTCCTCTTCCTGTTCGATTTTTTTTCTTTTATCGGATCGTTCCTTATTCTTCATAGATCTGCGGCGCCCTTCTTTCTCCCGTTTCCCATTCAGTGTAAATGAGTTTTCCGTATTCCGCAAGGGGTTTTTGAAAAAGTAAGAAAAAATTTCATAGGTAGCGGAAGGTGAATGTGGTATACTTTTACTATACGAAGCTTTGGGAGGATCCTCCGCGCCGCGTCCGGCGGAAGGGCCGCAGAGAGAATGGGGAGAATCGGGCATGAAACCTGGCTTACATAAAGATAAAAGGCAGAAGGACGGCCGCGGCCGTTCGGGCAGCGCGGGATTTACGGCCGGAAGACGGGCAGCCGCCGGTCTGATCCTGCTGATGCTTGCCGGCGTGATGCAGCTGGCCGCCCGTCTGTCCGCGGGCTTCGGAGAGTGGTACGCGCTGACCGTATATCCGTGGATTGTGGGGATATACGGCAGGATCTGCGGTATTTTTCCGTTCTCAGTGGCGGAGATCATGCTTTATGCCCTGATCATATCGGCTGTTTTGTACACGGCGTCCCATATTTTCCGTATCGCGTCCCGCAGGGAGACCGCGCGGGCTGCAGCGGGAGACTGGTTTTCCGCCGCGTGCTTTTTCCTGGGACTTCTGGCCTTCCTTTATACGGCCTGCTGCGGCGTTAATTATTACCGGCGTCCGTTTTCCGGCTATCTCGGGCTTGAGGTGAGGGACTCCTCGGTGGAAGAATTAACTGCCCTCTGTGAATATCTTACCGGGAAAGTCAATGAGACGGTGGATACGTCTTCCTACAGCCGAAGCTGGAAAGCGGAGGGACAGAGGGCAATGAAAGCCCTGGCCGAGCGGTATCCGCAGCTGGAAGGCTATTATCCGCGGCCCAAGCCGCTTCTGATCCCCTGGATCCTGTCCGTTCAGCAGCTGTCCGGCGTTTATTCGCCGTTTACCGTAGAGGCCAACTATAACCGCGCCATGACGGATTATAATATTCCGCATGCCATCTGCCATGAATTGTCCCATCTGCGCGGTTTCATGCGGGAGGATGAAGCCAATTTCATCGGCTATCTGGCCTGCATCGGCTCCGACGACCCTTCATTCAGGTACAGCGGTTACCTGACGGGCTGGGTTTACGCCGGCAATGCCCTGGCTGCCCAGGATATGGAAGCGTACATGGTGCTTTACGCCGGCTTAAACGAGCAGACCCGCGCCCACCTCGCCGCCAACAACGCCTTCTGGAACCGCTATGAGGGCAAAGTGGCCGAGGCCGCCAACCAGATGAATGATACATATCTGAAGATCAACAGCCAGTCCGACGGCGTTAAAAGCTACGGGCGGATGGTGGATCTGATGCTGGCCTATTACCGCAGGTAATATTTGTATTTATCTGAAAATAATGGTACACTATAGATAATAAAAAGGAGGAGCGCACCATGACCGATATCCTTTATTCTCTGATGGACTGGCGTGCCATTGAAGAGCTGGTCTATTCTGAATCCTGCGATCCGCATCGGATCCTGGGACCGCATGTCGTGCCTCAGGGCGTGCTGATCCAGGCGTTTATCCCGACGGCGTCCCGGATCACCGTGCTGACGGATGGCGACGGACATGCCTACCCCATGGAACTGGCCGATGAAGCGGGATTTTTTGCCGCGCTCCTTCCCGGCGCTGCAGTACCCGCGTACACGCTGGAAGTGACTTATGACAACGGGACTTCCCAGCTGCTTTCCGATCCCTATGCGTACGCCCCACAGCTGGACGAAGGAGATCTGAAGAAATTTGACGCCGGCGTCCTTGGCGCCGTCTATGAGAAGCTTGGCGCCCATCCGATGGAGGTCGGAGGCGTGCGGGGCACCTATTTCGCGGTATGGGCCCCCTGCGCCATGCGCGTCAGCGTAGTCGGCGATTTCAATCTCTGGGACGGACGCCGTCATCAGATGCGCAGACTTGGCAGCCACGGTATTTTTGAGATATTCCTGCCCGGCATCGCGCAGGGAACGATCTACAAATACGAGGTGAAGACGGCAGGCGGCGCCGCCATGCTCAAGGCCGACCCTTACGGCACATACGCGGAGGTGCGTCCCCACGACGCATCGATCGTGTGGGATACGTCGCATTTTGAATGGCACGATCAGGAATGGATGAAGCGGCGGGCCGAGGGCCGGGAAACGGCGGCACGGCAGCCGATGTCGATCTACGAGGTGCATTTGGGATCGTGGATGCGCCGGAGGAAAGCGGAGACGGACGGCGGGGCCGGCGCGTTTCTGAATTACCGCGAGCTGGCGGTGAAGCTGGCCGAATATGTGAAGGAGATGGGCTACACCCATGTGGAGCTGATGCCTATCATGGAACATCCTCTGGACGCCTCCTGGGGATATCAGACGACCGGATATTACGCTCCCACCAGCCGCCACGGTTCGCCGGATGATTTTCAGTATTTTATAGACTATCTGCACAGCCGGGATATCGGCGTGATCCTGGACTGGACGCCGGCTCAGTTTCCGCGCGATCTGGCGGGGCTTGCCTGTTTCGACGGCAGCTGCGTCTATGAGCACAAGGATCCGAGGCAGGGGACCCATCCCCAGTGGGGGACGCTGATCTTCAATTACGGACGCCCCCAGGTGGCCAATTTCCTGATTTCAAACGCCCTCTTCTGGACCGGGGTATATCACGCCGACGGCATCCGCGCCGACTGCGTGGCGGCAATGCTTTATCTGGACTACGGCAAGGGGCCCGGCCAGTGGATCCCGAATATTTACGGCGGCAATGAGAATCTGGACGCGGTGGATTTTCTGCGGCGGCTGTCGGCCTGCTTCCATAAGAGAGAGGACGGGGCGGTCCTGATCGCCGAGGAATCCGCGGCCTGGCCGCTGGTGACAGGGAACGAGGACGGCGCGCTGGGGTTTGATTACAAATGGAACAGCGGATGGCTGAATGATTTCTTGGGATATATGAGATATGACCCGTATTTCCGGCACCAGCGGTACGGAGAGCTGACGTTCAGCATGCTGTACGCCTACAGCGAGGCATTCATTCTGGCGCTCCCGCATCATGAGATGGCGCACGGGCGCGGCTCTATGGCAGGCAAAATGCCGGGAGGGACTCTGGCGGAGAAGCTCGCTCATCTTCGGGCGGCATACGGATACTGGATGACCCATCCGGGCAAGAAGCTGCTGTTCATGGGGCAGGATATGGGCATGACGGAGGACTGGAACGAGAATGTAAGTCTTCCCTGGGAAATGCCGGACGGGCCTTCGGATGAGGAGGCCGGGGCGCCGCGCGGGGAGAAGGCCGGGGGGCCAAGTCCGGAGGAGGCCGGGGCGCCGCGCGGGGAGAAGGCCGGAGCGCCGGACGGGGCAGCCGGGGATCAGCGGATCCTCCGCCGGCAGTTCCGCGATTATGTCAGGGCGCTCCTGCAGCTGTATCGCTCGCATCCGGCGCTCTATGCGCTGGACGATCAGCCGGACGGGTTCGAGTGGATCGACTGCCTGAGCAGTCAGGAGAATATTCTGGCGTATCTGCGCCTGTCCGCGCAGCCCCGGGAGACGCTGCTGGCAGTCTGCAATTTCGCTCCCGCGGAGCATAGTAAGCGGCAGATCGGCGTTCCGTTTGCCGGGAGGTACCGGGAGATCTTTAACAGCAGCGCCCGGGAATTCGGCGGAAACGGCGTGGGGAATCCGAAGGAGATCCAAAGCGTTTTGGAGGAATGCGACGGCCGGGCCCAGTCTGTCACGATCCGGATACCGCCGCTGAGTATTCTGATCTTTGCGTGTACGCCGGATGAAAGCGCCGGAAAGGCGGATGGGAGACAAAAGAAATGATCTGGAACCAGGAAGATATTTTTGAGACGCCTGCCGCGGAGACGGCCGCCGGATCCGGAAACGGGCAGGGAGGCGGGGAAGTGTCCGGCGGGGAAGGAAATGCGCCGGGCGGAAGCGGCGAAACGTCCGGGGGCGCGGATGAGGAGAGCCGCGGGGAAGCGTCCGGAAGCGCGGATGAAGAGAGCCGCGGGGAAGCGTCCGGGGATGCGGATGAGGAGAACCGCGAAGAGGCTGAAGGAAACGCGGATGAAGAAAACCGCGAGGAGGCCGGCGGAAACGCGGATGAAGAGAGCCGTGAAGAGGCTGAAGGAAACGCGGATGAAGAAAACCGTGAGGAGACAGGGGGAAACTCGGATGAAGAGTACGGCACGGAGACCGATGGGAGCGGAAGCTATATTATCGGAGAGGACGGCGGGACGCAGATCGTCTTCGATGCGGAGCCGGAGACGGAATATATTGTCGGAACGCCTGTCAACACCACGGCAGACGTTTCTTCCGGCAAGGATTCCGGCGGCTTCATTTCCAAAACATACTCGGGAGCGGCGGGCATGATCGCGAAAACGGCCGAGAGCGCGGCCAAAAGCGCGGCTCCGGCACTCAAAACCATAGGCTTCAATCTGGTGAACGCGGTTCTGATCCTGTTTATCGGAATCCAGATAGCGAAGCTTTGCCGGAAGATGCTCAACAGGACTTTTGAACGGATCCATATGGACAGCTCCCTGCGGTCGTTTCTGACCTCCATCATCTATGCCCTCATCTGCGGGGTGGCGGCTTTCATGGCTATGGAGCGCGTGGGGATCAGTTCCGCCTCTATCATCGCGCTCCTCGGTTCCGCGGGCCTGGCCGTCAGTCTGTCGCTGCAGGATTTCCTGGGAAATTTCGCCGGCGGAGTGATCATCCTGATCTTAAAGCCCTTCAGGGCGGGGGATTACATCGTCTGCGGTTCGGCGGAGGGGACGGTTGCTTCCACGAGTCTGTTCTACACAACGCTGAATACGATAGATAACCGTCAGATGATCCTGCCCAACGGCGCGCTGTCCAACGCGAATATTATCAATGTGACCGCCGAGGAGAAGCGGCGTCTGGAGATCCGGGTGGATATTTCCTATGAATCCGATCTCCGCAGGGCGAAGGAGATCCTGGCGCGGCTGTACGATGAACAGCCCGATATTCTTCATGAGGAGGATGTGCTCGTCTTTGTTGATTCCCTGGGAGAAAGCGGGATCACCCTGGTCGCCAGGGGCTGGATCGCCACGGATAAGTACTGGCCTGCCAAATGGGAACTGACGGAGAAGGTGAAATATGCCTTCGACGAGGCGGGTATCGTGATCCCGTACAGACAGGTGGTCGTGCATACGGGAGTCTCCGGGAAGAAGGAGGAGAAAGAGGAGACGTGAACAGAGCCGCCGGGCGGACCGGCGCGAGCAGAAAAGGGATGACACTCCCGCGAGGCAGTCTGGCTGCGGCGCGGGAGTTCTTTTTTGCGGTCAGGCAGTTTTCTGAAAAGAGAAAATATTGCGACTTTAAGAAAGCGCTTGACCGGGGCGAAAAAATAGCTTATACTGAATCTACAAATCTCGGCGGAAGGTTCAGCCGATGCCGGATTTCTGGAATTTCTATATTCCTGTTTGGTGTTTCACCATTGTTTCACAACGTGTTGCCGGATGACAGTGCGCAGAGAAGGGAGTGGTGCCGTCAGTTTCGGATCGTTTTCTGTCCGGAACGGAGAAAAGGATCGCCTTTTGGAGAAGGAAGGCCGGAGAAAGAATCCGGAGATGTGTTTTGGGAAAGGAGGGGGTATCGCCCGGCGGGGGCGGGGCTGCCCGAACGGAAAAGGGAACGCCGCCGCGCGTTCTGCGGCGCAGCAGGAGAAGAGACGGCGCGCCGGCGTTTCACGGAGAATCAGAAAAAACAGAAAGGAACTGTATGAAGAACAGAGTGAGAAGGAAGTTTTTTGGGGCCCTTCTGACTGTGGGCCTGATTTTGTGCGCTCATTTTGCCGCGTACGCCGCATCGGACGGCATGAGTCCGGAGCAGATGCTTGAAACGGCGAAAGAGCAGGAATCCGCGGTCACCGGCGAAGATCCGCGTCTGATACCGGACAGCCGGCTGGTAGTGACGGACAGGACGGAAAATGATATCCGCGTCACGTCGATCGCGGGTCAGTGCCTGGAAAAGGGAAATGACCAGGTGTTTTATGTGATCGGAAAGGATTATGTGCCGGAGGGGAGCGCTTTGCCGGCGGTGTTCGGCGCGGCGGTGGAGTATTCCTGCACGGAAGAGGCGTCTGCCGGGCGGGAGGACGGAACCTACTGCCTGATGCGGTTTGCGGTTCGCCGGACCGGCGAAAGAATCGAAGAAGACGGAGCAGCCGATGACGGAACGGACGGATCAGACCGGGGAGACAAAGAGGCTGTAGCGGAGGACCGGCTCCCGGCGCGGCGCCGCTGGAATCTTGGAGACCTGGTGCTGCGGACGATTGACGGAGTCAGTTACGCGTTCCGCTGTATCGACCAGAATTACGGGGAAGGAGACGCGATGGGACAGAGTCTTGCATTGTTTCTGTGCGAGTCCGTGATCCCGGCGGATACAGGGTCGGAGATGGTCTACGGAAAGAGGGAAGACGGCAGCTTCGGTTACGAATTTCATCCCGGACCGATCGTGAATTTCGGGGAAAGCGCGGAATACGCGGATTCTGCCGTACGCGCGTGGCTGACCTTAAATGAGTCGGATTCCGAACTGTTTCCCGATGTGAACGTGGGTGTGGACAGCAGCTGCACGGGGCGGACAGCGGACGGCCTTTTCAGCCGTTTTTCGGCCTCGGACCTGACGTTTCACAGGCTGGGAAGCCAGTATCTGACCGGAAAATATTTTATCCTGTCGCTGGAGGAGGCGCTGCGGTACCGGGAGTATCTGTGGAAGGTGGACGGCTGCGGGGAAGAAGAGTCCGCGGCGAATACGGGAACCTTCAGCAGGGGCTACTGGCTGCGGACGCCGATGGGGGACGGCTCGGGAAAAGATACCGGGTTTGTGTATATTGTGGATCTTGTGAACGGAAGCCTGCATCCGCAGGCTGTAAAGCCGGACGCGGAGGGGGAGACGGATCCGGAGCTGGCGGTGACCGGTCCCATCGGAGTCCGTCCGGCATTTGTGCTGAGACAGGCAGACTGACGCGCAGGCGCGGTCAGCAAAGAGAGAAAAGGAGCGGAGAGCTATGGAGAAGAACAGAAAAAGAATAACAGATGATCAATTTGGAAAATCCGGACTGCGCGGACGCTGTATGAAGCGGCGCGCGGCAGCCGTTATGGCCGCCGCGGTGCTTCTGCAGTCATGGTCCGGCGGTCTGACAGCCGCCGCGCATATGGCGGCGGAGAAAACGGCCGGGGTCGTACAGCAGGAAGATATGGCCGCGTTTGAGGAGGAGTTTCAGACGGCGACGATCTCGGACGCGGCCGCGATGGCCGCGGTTCTATCGGATCCCTGGGAGGGCTGGAACGGTGACGCGGATTTTCCGGGGGACGGGACTGAGGAGAAACCGTATCAGATTCGCTCCCTGGCCCATCTGATGGGACTGTCCCAGGCTGTCGCCGAGGGTGAGAGCTTTGAGGGAGAATATTTTGAGCTGACCCAGGACATCAATCTGGCCAATCTGGATGTAAACGGCGGGAACTGGAACCCGATCGGCTGGTATCAGAGCGCGGACGAGATGGACGGGGAAGTACAGCACCCGTTCAGCGGTCATTTTGACGGACGGGGCCATATGATCCGGAATCTGAATATCGACGGAACGGAAGCAGGTCTGAGCTGTCTGGGGCTTTTCGGCGTGATCGACGGCGGTTCGGTGGAAAATGTGAAGGTGACGGCCGGCAATATCTTCGGATGTGATCAGACGGCTGTTCTGGCCGGCGTTATCCGCGGCGGCGCGGTGATCCGGGACGTGACCGTGTCCGGATATGTGTCCGCGAAAGGCGGAGAGCCGGGGCACGCGGGCGGTATCACTGCCGTGGCGGACGGTTCCGGCGGACGTGTGACGATCGAAAACTGTACGGCAGATAATATCGCCGTTGCCTCCGATCAGACGACAGGCTGCGTGGGAGGGATTGCCGGCGAGGCGAAAGAAGCGGATCTGGTTGACAGCACCGTTCAGACCGGAAGGATCAATTCCAACCACATTCAGGGGCTGGGTTATGTAGGCGGCGTCGCCGGCCGGATGGAGGAGACCAGGATCTATAACTCCTATGTCAGCGGCCTGATCGGCGGGCATCAGAGCCGGGCCGTGGGAGGGCTTGTCGGCGAGTATGTGAGCGGAGACCTGATCCTGGGGCGGTTCGCGGGGGAGATCAGCCCTACCGGTATGGGGAAGGCTACGCGCGAGGGCACCTTCGTGGGCACCCGGGATCTGTCCCATCCGTTCCGCTACGGCACGGAACCGGGGGATAATCTGGCGTACCTTTTCGCGGATACGGCTCCCGGCGCGAAGCAGGCATCAGGTTCCGGCGAAGAGGACGATAATACATTTTCCTACAGCGCCCATATCGGATACTGGCTGGATAATCAGAGAAGCTTCAGCCTCCTGTCCGGCAACGCGGAGAAGAGCGGCGGAGATACGTATTTCTATCAGGAACTGGAAAACGGAGTACGGTTTATCATAACGTCCAAGCTGCAGAATGAGTTTACGGCTCAGGGATCGACAGAGGGACTCAGCTTCCGCCTGGATCATTTCGCACCGGGACAGCAGGGGCAGCCGGTGAAGGGATATCTGCTGTCCGTCCCGCGGATCGACACGCGCAACGCCAACGGCACCTACGATACGGATGTGGCGTCCCTGACGGCCGTTCCGGAGGGAAATTCGTCCTATTACCGTCCCATCGATAAGAATAATCCGGCCGCGGTCGCGCCGGGCGTGACGGTTACGGTGACGACCGCGCCCAAAAACAGGGAAACCGACCGTTATCAGATGGCGGCGGACAGTTCTGAGCGGGGAGGCGTGAAACCGCCGGTTTATATCAATAAGCTGGGAAGGCAGGTCCCGATGTCCTATGTGACGGGAGGAACCTATACATTTACGATGCCGGAGAGGGATACCCAGATCAATGTGGAGTACGTGAAGGTGACCACGCAGCTTACCATGACGCCTGAGGAGACGGAGATCAATGTGACGCAGACCAGGACCGGGGACCGCAAATCTCCGGATATCGTGACGGAGGTGCGCGACGGAAGGGGAACTCTGATCGCCCGGTATATCGACGAGATGCAGGATGCGTCTGTCCAGGTGCAGCCGGTCCGGATCCACAGCGAACATAACGCGGACGGAGGCGCGGCAGACAGGTCGGTTCTCTGGTCAGTGGACGACAGCGATCTGATCGATCTTGTCTCTGAAGCCGGCTATACCGGGAAGGACGCGCAGATCCTGCCGAATCTGAACGGCGCGTTCATCCGGAATACCGCCGCGGAGCAGGCGCAGGCGCAGGCGGACGGCGGATATCTGGAAGCGATCCGGCCCACTGTCTATGAGAAGCACGCCGTAGTGACCGCTTCTTCCAATCCGGATACATCGGCGGACCATGTGGCGGTTCTCGGAAACTGCAAGGTTACGGTGCGGTTCCAGATCCTGGATTATACGACCCGCAGGGTGGAAGGACTTCAGCTGAATAAGAGCGATGTCGTGATGACAGTTACCAGGAAGCTGACCGGATCCCGTTTGAATCCTACAGAGACGATCACGTGCTCGGAACCGGTGGTATTGGCGGCGAGCCTCTACCCGGAACGGCCGTTTTACAAAAATGTGTCCTGGAGCGATGCCGGAAGCGGGGCGGCGGTCCTTCTGACGCCCCAGGGGAGCAACGCGTCCCAGTGCGCGGTGACGGTCCGGTATGACGCCGGGGGAAAGGAAAATCCGGCCTGGATCCAGAATGTGATCAACGCGGACAATGAGAAAAAGAAGAAAGATCCGTACGCGAAGGCAGAAGGTTCCGCGCAGTATACGGAGACGGTGACCGCGGTGAGCGAGGATCAGACCAACGGGCATATCTTTGCGCAGTGCCGGATCACGATCTGTCTGAAGACCGAGGATCAGACGACGGTCAGAAGCTCGGGCGGCTCATCCGGTTCCGGAGGAGGAACCGCGTCTTCCGGCTCGGGCATGGGCGGAGGCCAGAGCGCGGGACCGGGTATCGCGTTCCCTGACGCGGCGGTTCCGGGGGCGCCGGGGCTTGCGGGACAGTCGGGCCCCGCGTCGGGCGGCGTGTCCGCAGCGGGCGCCGTGACCGGTCTCTGGCAGCAGGCGGCAGACGGGCGCTGGTCCTTCCTTGTGGGACAGCAGCCGTATCGCGGCCGGTGGGCCTATATTTTCAATTCGTATGCGGATCCTCTGAAGGGACAGTCGAATGTGGACTGGTTCTATTTTGACGAGGACGGAAGCATGGCGACAGGCTGGAGATGGATCCCCGCGGGCGACGGCCTGCTGAGGTGCTACTATTTCAATGAGATCTCAGACGGCACGCGGGGAGCCATGCTCCACGGATGTACGACGCCTGACGGCTGGCAGGTGGACGAAAGCGGCGCATGGACGCTCGGCGGCGCCGTACAGACCAGACAGGCGCAGCAGTAAGAAAGAATCTGAGGGAGGTACAGCATGAAGAGGAGATACGTTTGGGGCAGGCGGAGACGGCTTTTGTCCGGTCTTCTTGCTTTCGTCTGTTTCTGCATGGCGTTTCTGCCGTTTTTTGAGGGAACGTCCATCGTCAGCCGCGCGGGGACATTTACGGGGAGAAATATATGGACCGGCGGTTCTGAGACGATGCTGGGACACAGCAGGAACTATTTTTACCGGTGGTCGGACGGTCATCAGCTGACGTTCTGTATTTCGCCGGGGAAACATATGGGGTCGGCGGTCGTGGCAAGCGGTATGCGCACAAGCATTGAAGACGGCTCCTGGCCGTATATCTCGAGCGAAGAAGACTATATGCGGCTTGCCATGATCTGCGGCTGGCTGGAGGCAAACGGCGCCGCGGCGGCGGACAACGCGACCTACGCGGCGGCCCAGACGGCGGTATGGTCGATCGTTTACGAAGGCTGGAACGGCGCGGAAGCGCTGGAGAGCGTGGTAGACCGCCATGTGCCCGGAACGTATGCCCGGTGGCAGGTTTTGAGGGACTATGTCGAAGAGACGCAGAAGGAACGGCCCGACTGGCTGGAGACCTCCCTCTATCTGGCTAAAAAGAAGCCTGTCGGAATGGAGATGAAAGACGGGATCTGGACCGCGGAGCTCGATCTCACGGGATATCCGGGGCTGGCCGTACCGAATTGGGGCTGGATGGAGGAGGTCCCCGGATGGAATATGGAACTGACCGGATCGAAGCTCCGCCTTACCTATTCGGGAGGCCAGTCCTCCTCCGTGGGCGTATTTTTCCTGGTTCCGCCGGAGCTGGCAGACTGGTGCAGGAATACGGAAAGCCTGAATTTCTATATACCGGCCGGGGATCCCAGCCGGATCCAGGCCATGATCAGCAGCGGTCCCCGCCTGCAGGCGCTGTATCTGTATCTGTCTACGGACGGGGCTGTCCATGGCCAGGCGGAATCGCAGACGGAGCTGACGATCTATGAACACAGGGAAACATTTGAAGCGCATTACCGGGTTGCGCTTGACAAGGCCTGCGCGGAGACCGGCATGCCGCTCGAAGGGGTGGAGTATCAGGTTCTGGAAGCGGTTGGAGGAGACAGACCCGGCGGCCTGGAGTCCGCTGCCATGTCGCCGAGACCCGCTGTCTGGGACGGCTTTAAGGTGTGCGCCGACACGGCGACGGATCAGGACGGCCATATCGTTCATACGGATACAAAGAAATATGAGTATGATAAAACATACTGTGGCGGACACCCGAGCCCGGAATATCTCTCTGACGAGGGAGTGACGGATCCAGCGGAGCTTGAGGCGATCGCGGCGGAGAACGCGCTCCTGGAAGAACAGTGGAACGCCCAGAAGGCTGCCTGCGCGGACAGCACGGATTTCCACAGCGACGAGCCGGGGGAAGGGCTCCGGATGATGCTGGAGGACAGGCAGAGAACGTATGAAGAATTCATTGGGCTGGAATATGACTATACCTTCCGGGAAACGCGCGCGCGATACGGTTACACTCTTCACGGACAGCACGGCGATGACGAGCCGATCGATGTTCTTCGCGTACCGTCGGCCGAATCGGGCGGAAGCGCAAGAATAGTAAACAGAAAAGTGGAGATAAATGAATATATTGGATACGAAATCGGCATGAAAGTGGGTGATACAGGCGAGTATTCGGCAAATAAAGATGCGAATATGGGGATTATATTGAAAAAAGTCCTGATTGAATGCCTGAGGACGCCCGGGAATCCCCGGGCGGGCCGTGAAGAAGAGAACGCGGCTGAAAGGGAACCGGCATCGCCGGCAGACGCGGCCGGCGCGGAGATCGGTGATAGTTTCGGGGAAAAAGCGACTGCTTCGGACGCGGCGCAGGTCCGGATCCGGGGAGCGGCGCGGGTTTCACTTCTGCGTGAGATGGCGGCCGACGCGTCCCTTCCGGAGCCGGTTCTGGATGACGAGCCCTGGCTTGAGCCGGCCGGAGACAGCGGAGAGCCGGCGGGGACGATCCATGTAACGGATCACCGGACGGAAGGGGAGATCCATATCAACAAGCGCGATATGCAGCTTAAGGCCGGGGAGAACGGGACCTACGACAGCTATGGAGATACGCAGGGAGACGCGTCGCTGGAAGGAGCGGTCTACGGGCTGTATGCCGCGGAAGACATCGTTCATCCGGACGGAACGACCGGCGTGGTCTACCGGGCCGGGGATCTGACGGCGGTTGCGGCCACGGACAAAAACGGAGACGCCTCCTTTATGGCGTATACGGAGGAGAGCGCGGCGTCGCTTGCGGCGGCCAATCAGGACGGAACCTGGATCGGGCATCCGCTGCTTCTGGGTCACTATCAGGTGCGTGAAATCGCGCGCTCCGAAGGATATGAGCTGACGCTGCTGGACGGCGGACCGGAGTTTTCGGGGCGGGCCGATGTGACGACTCCGATGAGTCATCCGATCGATATGCACGACGGCTCCTGGACGGAATTCGAAGTGACCTATCAGGGCACGGAGAACGGCTTCGATATCCTGATCAGCGGATATCCTGAGAATACGGAGTTTTATCGTTCCCAAATGACCGAGACATCTGAGAAAACCAAAGTTTGGGTGGGTTCCGAGCTGGTCGAGACCGGGGAGTATGAGAAAGCGGAGGCCGGGGAGTACCGGCTTGACGCCGACGGAAATTACATTCCGAAGAAGGATGGCTCGGGAAGACCGCTTTACGATATGTCGCGGCCTGTGACGCGGACGTATCCGGTGACGCGGCGGCTGAACTATTATCCGACCGGAGACGCGGAGGCAAACGTGGATCCGGATAAATGGAATGACGTTTCGGCTGTCGATCCGGAATATGTGAAGGCGGAGACAGAATCCGTTCTGGATCAGATGGGATACCTGATCCTGGACGGGGAAGAGACGTCCGCGGCCCCGTGGACAGAGATCACGCTGGCGGGGAATACCAATCAGGAGCTGATCCTGGGCATCCGGGCATGGTTTTTGGAGAATTCCTTCTGGGACAGCGGCGCGGTGGACCGGGTCTGGGAGGAGGACGGAAGCTGGCACGCTCTGGTATTTCATGATTACAGACGATCCGATGCCGCCGCGGTCTATGAGGCTCTGACCGGAAGACTTTACGTGCGGATCGACGTTCAGGTCGAGGGAGCGGGAACGCGCCATATGTATGTGTGCTATGAAGAGGCGGATTATACGATGGAGGGCGGATACGCCGTGGTGGAGTCGATCCGCCAGAATGAAGCGTTGGCATTCGGCGCGCGGATGGAAGACGCGGTAGGGCCGGAATATGCCGCGCTCTATGAACAGTATGCGGAAGGCGAGTACCGTCTGGACGGCAGCGGACAGAAAATACCGGTCCGTGAATGGAGGGATATCTATGAGGTCCGCGAGGAGGCCGGCAGCGATTATGAGCTGACGCCTTTGGAGGCAGAGTATGATCCGGTTCGCAGAATGTATCGGATCCATGTGGATACGAAGAAAGAATGGGATCCGTCGGAGGCGGCGGTGACGGAAACCTTCCGGGCCGTAACACGGGAGAAAACCGCGCCGGAAGACGGCGGGACATTTTACAGCGACTATCTGCTGAATGAAACCGGCGCAGGCGCGAGCGCATACGCGGCGCCGGAGGAGCTGTCCGGGGCCCCGGGACAGGAACCTGAAGACGGTTCGGGGCAGGCAGACGAGCGCTTTGGTCTGGTAAAGCTGACGTATCCGGGACAGATCAGCCCAGCTCAGGACGGCGCGGGCACGCCGGGATACGGAACGAGGACTTCCCCGGCGGGCGTGCAGGAGCGGGAGATCGTACAGACGGTAAAGGTGTTCAAGGATATCAGCGGAGAGGACGGAACCGCGCAGGGGGCGGATCATTTCCGGTTCAAGGCGTATCTGAAAAGCAATCTGCTGCGGCTGTACCGGGATAAAGACGGCCTTGTGACCTGGCTGGACCGGCGGGGAGAGCCGATCGATCTGAACGGGTATCTTGGGGCTTTTCCCGGGCTTGTGC
>CANQGA010000016.1 GCA_947600145.1 uncultured Lachnospiraceae bacterium
TATCTCGCAGGAAGTGGGGCGCATATCAAGGCTCTTTCCTCAAACGTAGTAAATGAGTAGTAAATTCGGCTTGTTACCCTGCGAAACTGCCCGTAAAATCAAGGCTTTTTGAGATAATCAATATTTTTTGTGTAAAATGTCTATACAAATGTACAAATTTGGGAGCACAGGCTGCAGATGCTACAGCTTTCGCATCACCTGCAGCGCCCTGCCGCGGCAGACCGTCTGGTAATGCTCTTCGTAATAGGCGATGCTGGCGTATTCCTGGCGGATCTTCTGTCCGTATTCAGCCAGGATATTGCAGACGCGGCTGAATGCCAGGTCGTCGGCCCCCTCGCGGGTCACCACGAGGTAATAGGAGGAAGAGTCCGGCTTCTTATACAGCGTATTCACGCCGTCGTAGAGTTCCCCGCAGGCCCGCGCCGCGTCGGAGATCTGGTCCAGGCTGGAAAATGTGTAGATCCGCGCCGCCGCGGCCGGCTGTTCGTCCGCTTCGCCGGAAGTCGTGTTCTCCGCCGCCGGAGGTTCCTCCGCGATGGGCAGTCCCAGAAGCTTGGCCAGACCGTCGGCGCCTTCCAGAAGCTCGCTCGCCAGTTCGTTCAGCATATCCGAATCGTCGTCGTCCGCCGGCGCGAACTTGGAGAAGCGGGTGTCCAGCTCTTCCGGATCCTCGATCTTGGTGATGACCAGCATGACGCTCTCGTTGGACAGCGGGATGGCTTCCACCATCAGCGGGATATCCTCCGCCTCGAAGCCGACTTCATTGGAGGCCTTCTGGATCATTTCTCGGAACAGCCCCCGCGCTTTCTCGCTGCCGTAAGCCAGTTCGCGGAGATTCAGATTGCGCACGCTCAGATCGAAGCTTGTCAGCGTGCAGCGGATCTGGTTTTCATTGATACGTTCTATCTTCATTCAGGATCACATCCTTCCCTTACAGACGAATAAAATACATCACCATAAATATACTATATGTTACGGTCAAATATCAATTCCTATGTAGCATTTTTTCGAAAAAATTTTGGAAAATTTAATTTTTCCGTTGCGAAATCGGCCGGTTTATATTAGAATAAGATCTGTAAGAGGTGGTATTGACAGAAGGGGGTGACGGGAAAGGACACCATTCTGTTTGGAAAATACCAACTGATCCGTATACTGGGGCAGGGACGCAGCGGCACCGTGTATCTGGCGCTCCACAGGGAGCTTCAGGAGTACCGGGCCATCAAGCAGGTTGCCAGGTCGGCCGCGTGTCAGGGCCGGTTTTATAAGGAGGCGCTGCTGCTTAAGCGTCTGCGGCATCCCGGAATTCCCATCGTATACGATCTTGAAGAGGACAGCCAGTATATTTATCTGATCGAGGAGTTTCTTGAGGGAGACTCCATCTACGACCTCGTGAGCGAGCGGGGTCCTCTGAACCGGGACGCAGTGATCCGTTACGGGATCCAGATCTGCGAACTGGTCCATTATCTGCATTCAGCAGAGGAAGTCCCTATATTGTATCTTGATCTGCAGCCAAGGAATCTGTTAGTGTGCCATGGGCAGGTGAAGCTTCTTGACTTTGACCGTTCCGATACGCTGTTTTCCGCGAATGCGGCGGATGAGCGGTACGGGACGGACGGCTTTGCCGCGCCGGAGCAGCGCAAAGAAGGGCGTCTCGGCGTCCGCACGGATATCTATCAGATCGGCGCGGTGCTGTATTACATGGCAGCCGGGCGGCCGCAGACAGAGGGAACTGACAGGGCGGTTTCCGGTCCGCTGGGAGCCGTGATCCGCAGGTGCCTTCAGAATGACGCCGCGCTGCGCTACGGTTCAGCCGGCGAAGTGGGGGAGGCGCTTGGCGGACTGCACTCCAATACAGAGTGTTTGCGTCAAATACAATCACCATCTCTTACAGCAGCTCTCGTCGGGGCCCGGGGAGGCGCCGGCGTTACACACATTGCGATCGGTCTGACGGTCTGGCTTGGCCGGACGGGCCGGCCTGCCCTGTATGAGGAGCATAACCGTTCCGGAGATGTGCGCGCGATGGGAGAGACCTTCGGGATCCGTCCGGATTCCTATGGGATCTGTACTGTCCGGAAGCTGCCCATGAAACCGCGCTACGGAGAAGCCGTGCAGCTGAAACGCTGTGAATATCCGGCTGTGGTGCGGGATTACGGTACGGATCTTCAGGCCGTGCTTCAGGATTATGAGGCCGGGCAGCTGACGGTTATTTTCCTGGTATTCGGAGGAAAATGGTGGGACAGGCTTCCGAAGGAGCTGTCTGCCGGAACGCGCGCGGAGATGGTATTTCTCTGCAGCCGTGCCCTGCCCGGGCCGCTTAAGAAACCGCCCGGGGTGTCCGGGACAAGGTGTTTTCGGGTGCCGCAGTTTGCGGACCCGTTTGAACCGGACCGGGGAGCAGAATCATTTTACCGTACCATCATGGACGGATATCTGTCGGAAAACGCGGCAGAAGAACGGAGCGGATCATGGGGCATCATCAGAAGAATACGGCGCCGGCCCGGACAAGGGTCACCGGCGTGACGGGAGCTGGGCGCGCCACGGGAACCACACATCTGTGTGTCCTGGCGGCCAATTACCTGTGCGGCGCGTGCGGGCGGAAAACGGCGGTTCTGGAATGGAACGGCCATGGGGATTTCGCGCGCTTCGGAAGCGTGTGCACAGGCCTTTCGGCGGAAGAAAGCCGCTATCAGATCCAGGAAGTGGACTTTTATCCGAGGTCCACGGGAAGTGTTCTGGCAGACTGTCTTCATATGGGCTATGAGGAGATCCTGATCGATTTCGGGAGCCTTGCGGAGCAGAATGTCGAGGAGCTGCTCAGGTGTCACAGGGTATTGCTGACGGTTTCCTTCAGCGAGTGGCAGATGGAAGCGTTTGGGGATCCGGGGGGATGGAAGGAGCGCGCCGCGGAGAACGGCTGGCTATGCCTGGCTGCGTTCGGCAGCGAGGAATCCAGAAAGAGATGGAACAGAAGACGCAAACCGACCGTGCAGCGGATCCCGCTTTCAGCGGACGCGTTCACTGTCACGCAGCAGGTGATGGAATTCATGGGGGAGATCCTGTGACTGACCCTTTTCTCAGAGATGTGTCACGATACCTCCGAAAAGGGAGAGGGTCACCGGGAAGCGAGCATGCGGATGAGAAGGGAAACAAGATGGACGAGTATCTTCAGAAGGAGAGAAAGCAGTATGTAAACGGCCTCAAGCGCTACGAGGCCAGGGGGATTCCCGTCTACATCGACGGAGTTGTGCCGGAGGATGGGGACTGGGAGAAGATATTTCAGGTGAATGAGGACGGCTCCTTCTATATGTGCGATTATGTGGGAGCGGAGGAAGGCCGCCTGAAGGAGATCCGGTTCGACCGGGTCTATAATCGGTAAAAGAGTATCACAAGTGGGGCCCCGCGGAGCATCTTCTTCCGTCTGCAGCCAGAAAGTGGGGCGCAGGGTGGGTGGGAATTAAAGAAAACTTAAGAAGTTATTGCAGTGAAAATGTGGTATACTGTCCACATAGGCAATGAGCAGTGGGGATTCAGAAGGCTGAACCCGGGTATCGTGCTTGCACGTAAGGCCCGCGCCGGCCTTCTGAATTACGTCAGTGCGCAGGAGAGGCTGTCGGATTTGGGGAATACACAGGAGGAAGACTATTGAAACGCAGGATCATTCCGGTACTCGTAGTGATCGTATTGCTGCTCCTGATCGCGGGAGGCGCCGTCGCGGCGAGATATCTTGAACGTTACATACCGTCGAAGGAGATGGCGGACGTCCGGGAAGCCCTGGAGGTGCCTGACGGCGGGACGGCGTTTTTCTACAATGATGAGAGGCTGCAGGACGTCGACGCCGTGGTGCGGGACGGCCAGGCTTATCTTCCGCTCGCATGGGTAAATGAGACTCTGAACGAGAAGTTTTACTGGGACGATGTGGAGAAGCTTCTGGTCTATACGCTGCCGGATACGGTCGTGTACGCGGATAAACGGACGATGGGAAGCGGGGGGAAGCCGCTGCTTCTGGAAGAGGATGACCGGGTGTATCTGTCCGTGGGGCTGGTGTCGTCTTATACGGATATCCGCGCGGAGCTGTTTGACGACGGCGTTCCGAGGCTGTATCTCTATGATGAATGGGAGCCGCGGACCGTGGGGACCGCGGAGAAGGAAGCCCAGGTACGTGTCCGGGGAGGGATCAAGAGCCCGATCCTGACGACGGTGGCCGGCGGAGGAGAATTCACTGTTCTGGAAAGCGGTGAGGAATGGTCGAAGGTCCGCACGGCCGACGGTTTTATCGGATGGCTGCAGAATAAGCGGATCCTGAGCACCCGCCCGGAGACGCCGGTCAGTACGTTCGTCGAGCCGGAGTACACAAGTCTCTCGCTGGGAGAGCGGGTGTGCCTGGTCTGGCACCAGACGCTGGAGGAAGCTGACAACGGCGAGATGGAGCGCCTGATCGCCCGGACGAAGGGAGTCAATGTCATTGCCCCGACCTGGCTGATGCTGACGGACAGCAGCGGCAATTTCGATTCCCTGGCGGATCAGGCTTATGTGGATAAAGCCCATGAGCTGGGGATGCAGGTGTGGGCGGTAGTCGATAACTTTAACAGGGGAGACGATCTCGATTCCTCGGTGCTTTTCGCGAAGACTTCCGTGCGGCAGAAGCTGATCGGGGATCTGGTCGCGGAGGCGGAGCGGTTCGGCATCGACGGGATCAATCTGGATATCGAATCCATTTCCACGGACACGATGCCGGATTATGTGCAGTTCATCCGCGAGATGTCGGCGGCGTGCCGAGTCGCCGGCCTGATCCTTTCCGTGGATAATTATGTTCCGTCCGGCTATACGGCCGGATATAACCGTGCCGAGCAGGGCAGGGTGGTCGATTATGTGATCATCATGGGCTACGATGAGCATTATTCCGGCGGGGAGCCGGGGTCCGTGGCGTCGCTTCCCTTCGTGGAAGGAGGGATCAAGGACACGGTGGCGGCCGTTCCGAAGGAGAAGGTGATCAACGCGATTCCTTTCTATACGCGTCGGTGGACGGAAGGCGGAGAATCCAAGGCTTTGGGACTGGACGCGGCGCAGGCATGGGTAACGGAGAACAATGTGAGCCTGTACTGGCAGGAAGAGCTGGGTCAGTATTACGGAGAATTGCAGGGAGAAGACGCAAGGCAGCTGATCTGGATGGAAGACGAGCGTTCCTTACAGCTTAAGATGGAATTGATCGACCGGTATGAGCTGGCGGGCGTAGCCTGCTGGAAGCTGGGCCTTGACACGGAGGCCATATGGGATATCGTGAATCCGAATGAATAGGAACAGAGGCTTAGACGTATGAGAAGAAGGGGAATTATTGTCCTGCTTGCGGCCGCGGTGGCAATGGGCGGCTGCTCGGGGTACTATCGGCCGTCGTCGGAGTCTGTCCGGCCGCCGGAAGCATCGGAGACGGCGGAGACGGCGGGAGCGGAGCCGGGATACGATGGGGAGACGATCGCGGCGGCGCAGGGGCCGGGCGGGGGTGTGCCCGATTCGGGGGATATGACGGTCGAATCGCTGGAGATCGGCGATGGGGGCGGCCGCGCGATGAACCCGGAGATCATGATCGCTTCGGATATTCATTATCTGGCGAAGGAACTGACGGATTTCGGGGATGCTTTTGAGAATATGTCGGAGAATGGGGATGGGAAGGTAGTTCCCTATGTCTGGGAGATCCTGGATGCGTTTCTGGACGTTGTGACAGAACGGAAGCCCCAGGCCCTGATCCTGAGCGGCGATCTGTCGCTTCAGGGCGAACAGCTCAGCCATGAGGCGCTGGCACAGAAGCTGGCGCGGGCAGAGCGGGCCGGCGTTGAGGTAGTCGTGATCCCCGGAAACCATGATCTGAATAATCCGGCAGCTGCCGGCTATCAGGGAGAGACTGTGATCCCCGCGGATCAGACGTCTCCGGAGGAGTTCGCGGAGATCTACGCGGATTACGGATACAGTGAGGCGGTAAGCCGTGATCCGGCTTCCCTGAGTTATCTGTATGAGCTGTCAGACGGCACCTGGCTTCTGATGCTGGACAGCTGCCAGTATGAGAACGGCAATCAGGTGGGAGGCATGATCCGGTCCGAGACTTATGAGTGGATGGGAGAATGGCTGGCGAGGGCATGGGAGACCGGCCGGAACGTGATCGCGGTGGCCCATCATAATCTGCTGGATGAGAGCCGCATCTATGAGGACGACTGTACCATAGAGCACAGTGAAGAGCTGGAGCGCCTGCTGGACGACTGGGACGTCACCCTGTTTCTGAGCGGCCATCTGCATGTGCAGCATTACCGTTCTTCAAGGTCCTGCGATATCAATGAGATCGTCACCGGTTCTCTGGCCATGGCGCCGTGTCAGTACGGCGTGCTGAAGTATTTCGGGCCCGAGAAATATGATTATCATACCGAGAAGGTGGATGTGAAGGCCTGGGCGGAGCGCCATGATAACCCGGACGCGAACCTGCAGAATTTTGACGAGTACGCGGAGGAATACCTGCGCACGGTATTCTATAATCAGGCGTATACAAGTCTTCAGGATAAGGGCAAAGAAGAGGCTGACGTGGACGGAATGGCTGATTTCTACGCGTTTTTGAACGCCTATTCCGTGGCCGGCCGCGCCGTGGAGATCAGGCAGGAGGCGCTGGATTCCTGGGAGTACATGCTGTGGCAGGAATACAGCCGGACAGATATCAAGAGCATGTATCTGGATGAGATACTGGAGGACGCGGTCTGCGATTACAATACATTTCAGAGAGATGAAGAGTAGCGGCGAAGGACAGAGAAGCCGCTCTTTTCATTCTCCGGTCTTATGGAGGGAACAGCGATGCGATTGGTCTGCGAAACCAGAGAGGGCGTGAGTCCGCAGGGGCTGCCAAGGATCTATTATACCGGGCATCCCGCGGATCAGGACATCTATAAGGCGGAAATATTTTCCGATATCTTAAAACTTCAGAACTGCGCCATCTATTATGACGCGGAACCGGAGGCGGCCTGGGATGAGGAGGAGCTGCTGCGGGAGATAGAGGGGATGCAGCTGATGGTGTTTCCGGTGACGCACCGGCTCTTCGCCGCGAAGAACCGGACGCTGGATACCGAGTTTCCATTCGCCGTACGGCGGCACATCCCGGTGCTGCCTCTGCAGGAGGAGCCGGGGCTGGAGGAGATCTTCAATAAGCGGTGCGGCGATCTGCAGATGCTGCTGCGGCATGATCCGGATCCGATCGCGATGCCCTACGAACAGAAGCTGGAGCAGTTCCTCTCGTCGGTTCTGGTCGGGGACGAGCTGGCCGCTAAGATCCGCGCGGCCTTTGACGCGTACATTTTCTTAAGCTACCGCAAGAAGGACCGGAAATATGCCCGGGAGCTGATCCGGCTGATCCATCAGAATGACTTCTGCCGGGACATTGCCATCTGGTATGACGAATTTCTGACGCCGGGAGAGGACTTTAACGACGCCATCGCGGATGCCCTTGAGAAGAGCAGCCTGTTCGCCCTTACGGTGACGCCCAACATCGTGGAGTTCAACAATTACGTCATGCTGCATGAATATCCCAGCGCAAGGAGGATGCAGAAACCCATTCTGCCGGTGGAGATGGTTCCCACGGACAAGAAGATCCTGCGTCTGGCGTTTGAGGGGCTGCCGCCCTGCGCCAGCGCCTATGAAAAGGGGGAGCTGTCCGGCGCGCTGCTGGAGGCGGTGCGGCATCTGGCGATCCAGGAAAATGATAACTCCCCGGAGCATAATTTCTTCATCGGACTGGCCTACCTGAACGGGATCGATATGGAGGTGGACCGTGAGCGGGCCCTGAAACTGATCACCGGCGCGGCGGAGGCGGGGCTTCCGGAGGCGCTTTCGAAGCTGGCGGAGATGTACCGGCGGGGCGAGGGCGTGGAGCGGAACTGCAGGACTGCCGCCGCATGGCAGAGGAAGCTGGCGGACCGGATGAAGGCAGTCTATGAAGAAAGCGGGTCGGAGAGCGACAGTGTGAACTGGGTGGACGCGCTCTGGAAGCTGGCCGTTTATCGGGAGGAAACCTCGGAAGGCGTAGCCGGCTGGAGGGAGGCGGCGTCTGCCTGCGAGAAGCTGAACGAACGGTTCGGCGACTGGTCGACCAGAAGAAATCTGGCATACTGTTACCGGAGGCTTGCCGCGGCGATCCGGAATGTGGATCTCAGCTATGGATACGACGGAGAATGCAATAAAGAGGAAAAGGAGATCCGCTTGAAGGAGCTGGAGCTGCGCAGGCAGCTGTGCCATGAGCTGTGGACGCAGGAGGCGAGAACCGATCTGGCGGAATGCTGCCGGCGGTTCGGAGACCGGATCATAGACAGAGGGCCGCTTCCCGAATATACCTGGTATGAAGAGGACGAGCCGGAGTACGCGCGGGAGAAGGAAAAGTATGACCGGGAATATGAACAGTCGTGTGAGGAAAGAAAAGCATGCTACCGCGAAGGCCTGACCGTATACCGTCAGCTGTTTCGGGACACCGGCGAAGACCGGTACAGGCGCTGTATCCTGTATATGGAAAAAGAGCTGAGCATGATGGAGGCGGATCCTCAGGAGCAGGAGCGCGCGAGGATGGCGTATCTGCTCTTCTGCAGGCAGTGGGTACGCAGGGAGGACAGCGCGGAAGCGCGGCAGGAGCTTGCGGGGATCTGTGAGGAAGAGGGAGATTCCTGCGGCGAAGACCGGAGCCGGGCGATCGGATTCTACACGGAGGCGCTGGATCAGCGGTTGAAGCTGTGTGAGGCCGGAGCGCCGCTGCACCGTTTAAAAGATCTCGCCGGAAAGCTGGAGAAGGTCTGCCGGGACGCCGGGATGCTAAAGCGGGCGGAAGAATGCGCACGGCGCGTCCGTGAGGCGGAGGACCGGTGGAAGACAGGGCGCGACCGGAAAGCGGAGAGCCTCCTTCATGATGGTCCGGAGGATCTGGCGGATCGGGAAACGCTGGTGAAGATCTTTGAAGAACAAAGCGATGAGTACAGCAAAGCGGGAGATTATGACAGCGCCCTGGAATGCTGCCTGAAGGCGCTGGAACAGTGGTCCCTGCTGGTTCAGGAAACAGGAACTGCCGAGCACTGGGAAGATGTCTGTGTCTTCCTGCACAAAATAAACGGTCTCTGGGAGAAAACGGGCGTATCAGGCTATGACCGGGTTCTGCGGAGCAGTCTGGAAGTGCTTGGACAGTGGGTCCGGCTGTTTCGGGAGACCGGCGCCGACAGTCAGTGGGGAGAGATCTGCAACGTGTTGAACCAAATGGGAGATCTCTGTGAGAAGGCGGAGGATCCCATGCAGGCCAAAAAGGACTATCTGGCCGTCCTGGAGCCGGTGTGGACGAGGATCGGTGCGGCCGGCCGCGAGTTCATGGTGCGCCTTTGCAGTGAACTGAGCTGGCTCTCACGGGAGACCGGGGATCCGGCGCGGGCGAAGGAATTCCTTCTGTGGGCGGCGGGGAAGATGGGGGATATAGCCAGTCCGCTGTGGATCGCCGGACTTGGGATGCTGGAAGAGGAGATCATCACGCAGGAGCGCATCATGGCGGAGAAGGGCCTTTCTAAATGGGATTACCAATACGGAACCGACGCGAAGGATGTCAGATACTATACGATGATGGATCTTGAGGATACATATGACATCTACGATTCCCTGGCGTCCATTTGCCGGGAGACCGGAGATCTTGCCGGCGCGGAGACTTATTATCAGACGATGATCGGGATCTGCGAGCGGATCACAGATCAGGTGTCTTCGGAACCGGTGCTGAAGATGCTGGCCGGTCTGTACGGCGGGATGGCGGAGACCTGCGAAGAGGAGGGGCTGTCGGATGAGGCCGCGGAATACAGGAAGAAGGCAGAAACTGTGAGCGCTGAAGCCGGATAACTGCCCCTGGGAAGCCGAAAGCCGCTTCGATGAAGAGGGGTAACCGCGTTGGGGCGGAGGAGCGGCGCACGGGCAGGCGGTCCGTTCACCGGGTATTCAGATATTCCAGGATCCCCATATGGATCGTCCACGCTGTCCGGTCCTGATACTCCTCCGTATTCAGGAGCGCGGCCTCGGACCAGTTGCTTAAGAAGCCGCATTCCACGATGACGATAGGACTTTTGACGTGGAGCAGCAGGTAGTAGCTGTCATTGGCTTTGGCGGAGCGGGTGTTGGCGGCGCCCAGCACATAGTCGAAGCGCTTCTGAAGGATCTCGGCCAGACGGCGGCCGTTCTCGGAGGACTTGTAATAGAATACCTGTGCGCCCTTCACGGACTCCTCGTGGTAGCTGTTCTGATGGATGCTGACCACCAGGTCGGGAGAGGCGTCGTTGATCAGCCGGCAGCGGTTTCGCATGTCGGCTGTTTTTTTGTTGGAATCGGATTCACCGCAGAGGGCGGTGTCTGAGTCGCGGGTCATGACGACCTCCACGTCGGAGGCTTCCAGATACTGCTTTACCCGCTGGGCGATCCTGAGATTGATGTCCTTTTCCAATGAGCCGTCCACGGCGATCTTGCCGGGGTCGAAACCGCCGTGGCCGCTGTCGAGGACGACCACCGGTTTCCGGTCGGCCGCGATACCGAAATAAGGATCCGCGTCCGCGCGGCCGGAAGAGGCGGCGGAGGTTCTACCGGCCGCCTGTGCCGATACGATGACCGCCGCCTGCCGGGACAGCTGGAAGACAAGAAAAAACATCAAAATGGCCATGAAGAATTCCATGCGGAATAAATTTGGTCTCAAAGGAGGGCTCCCGAATAAAGAAATTCTTTTTATTTATAGAAAAAATATGAGGAAAAAAGAACAGGTTTTTGACTTTACATGAAACCCGGAAAGAAGTATACTGTCCATATTGGCAGCAGCCGGTGGAATATCGGGATCGAAGGTTTTAAACGGTATGGATACGAGAATTGTTGTGATAGACAGAGAAAAACTGCAGACAGCGGACGAGCTCCTTATGGAGGCCGCGCGGATCCTGCGCGGAGGCGGGCTGGTGGCGTTCCCGACGGAGACCGTGTACGGTCTGGGGGCCAACGGATTGGACGACGCGGCGGCAAGGAAGATCTACGCGGCCAAGGGGCGCCCGTCAGATAATCCGCTGATCCTGCATATCTCGGCGGCGGAGGAGCTTGCGCCGCTGGTGCGGGAAGTGCCGGAGGCGGCGCGGAAGCTGATGGAGGCGTTCTGGCCGGGACCGCTGACGATGATATTTGAGAAGAGCGGGATCGTGCCCTACGGCACGACGGGAGGGCTGGATACCGTGGCTGTGCGGATGCCCAGCGATCCGGTCGCCGGCCGGATGATCGCGCTGGCGGGGGTTCCGGTCGCTGCGCCCAGCGCCAATCTGTCCGGGCGGCCCAGTCCGACGACGGCGCAGCATGTGATCGAGGACATGAGCGGCCGGATCGAGATGATCCTGGACGGCGGCCCCGTGGGGATCGGCGTGGAATCCACGATCGTGGACGTGACCGGTCCGGTGCCGATGCTTTTGCGGCCGGGGGCGGTCACCATGGAGATGCTGCGGGATACGGTCGGGGAGGTGGCTGTCGATCCGGCGGTCGCCGGGCCGGTGGCGGCAGATGTGAAGCCCAGGGCCCCGGGTATGAAATACCGTCATTACGCGCCGAAGGCGGAGCTTGTGCTGGTGGAGGCAGCCAGCCCGGCCGGGGAGAATCCGGGTTCCGGCGATCGCCCGGCCGGGACGGCAGCTGTTCTGCCCTGCGGCGTTTCCGCGGCCGGTACCGCGGTCAGCGCCGCCGTCATCGACACGATCAACCGTCTGACCGGCGAGCGGATGGCGGAAGGCCGCCGCGTCGGGATCCTCTGCACCGATGAGACGAAGGATCGCTATCCGCGGGGGATCGTCCGCAGCGTGGGCCTGCGGGCCAGCCAGGAGACCGTCGCCCACAGCCTGTTCGCAGTGCTGCGGGAGTTCGACGATCTGGGCGTGGATTACATTTATTCGGAAAGCTTTGCCCGCGACCATCTTGGCCAGGCGATCATGAACCGTCTGACGAAAGCCGCGGGATATCATATCATTTACTGTGAGAACTGATCAGAAAAAGAAGGAGGGAGAACAACATGGCTGAGAGCAGAAAACGAACGGATTACATTTCCTGGGACGAATATTTTATGGGGGTGGCGGAGCTGTCCGGCATGCGCTCCAAGGACCCCAACACCCAGGTGGGCTGCTGTATCGTCAGCGCCGACAACAAGATCATGTCCATGGGATACAACGGTCTGCCCATCGGATGCTCCGACGATGAGTTTCCCTGGAACCGCGAGAATGCGGACGGCGATCCCTACAACGCGAAATACGTTTACGTGGCCCACAGCGAGCTGAACGCGATCCTGAATTACCGGGGCGGTAGCCTGGAGGGCAGCAAGCTGTATGTGACGCTGTTTCCCTGCAATGAATGCGCGAAGGCGATCATTCAGGCGGGGATCAAAACGGTCATTTACGCGGACGACAAATACGCGGACAGTCCGGGAACCAGGGCTTCCAAGAGAATGTTCGACGCGGCGGGCGTCCGCTACTATCCGTACAGCGCGACAGGCCGCGAGATGAAGATCCGGGTATGACGGTCCCGAACTCTTACACGGCCGTCGACCTGGAGACTACCGGTCTGAACCCGAAGACGGACAAGATCATCGAGATCGCCGCCATCCGGGTGATCGACGGGCAGATCACGGCGGAGAAGACGACATTTGTGAATCCGCATCAGGCGTTGAGTCCGGACATCCGCAGTCTTACCGGCATCTGCGACGAGATGCTTGCGGACGCGCCGGATATCGGTCAGGTTATCGGCGAATACGTGGAGTTTGCCCGGGATCTGCCGCTTCTGGGGCACAACATCCGTTTTGATTACAGCTTCCTGAAGCACGCGGCGGTCAATCATGACCTGGAATTTGAGAAGGAAGGGCTGGATACCCTGCGGTTCTGCCGCGCGTTTATGCCGAAGGAGATCCCGAAAAGCCTGGGTTCCGCGTGCGCGTACTATCAGGTGAAGCATGGAAACGCCCACAGGGCCATGGGGGACGCGCGGGCGGCCCATGAGCTGTACCAGGCGCTGGCCGCGGCCGTGGGTGAGAGCGGCGCGGAGATATTGGCGCCGGGGCCGCTGGTCTGCAAAGTGAAAAAGGAACAGCCGGCGTTAAAAAGGCAAAAAGAGGTCTTGCGCGAATTGGCAAAATATCATAGAATAAATCTAACTGTGGACATCGAGTACCTTTCCCGCAGTGAAGCGTCAAGACTGACGGATAAAATTATCGCACAGTATGGAAGAATAAGAAGGGACATTTGAGAAAGAATAAAGAGGTGAGGAACTGTGTTTGATTTCAATAATAAAAAGACGAAGAAGATCGTGTCTTCGATCATCGTGATCCTGCTGGTTCTGGCCATGGTCGCTCCCATGGTGCTCGGATCGCTGCATTTCTGACCGCTGGGTATACGCGGGGGCCATACAGTTGCCCCGTGCGCCGGCGGACAGACGGCGGACAGGCCCGGCTTCAGGCGGAGGGGGGGCAGGCAGACCGGCAGTAGTCTGAGGAGCAGATTATGAGGAATGCCATAAGAAGCGCGGGATGTGCGGCGGTGTGCTGCATGTTCCTGCTGATACCGTCTGAGAGCGGCGCGGCAGTCCCGCGGGGACTGTCTGTCGGGGGTCAGGATATAAGCGGTCTGAAGACCTGGGAAGCGGAGAAACGGATAGAGGAATATGTGGCCGCCATGAAGCGGCAGAAGATCGTGATCGATGTGGCCGGGCATCCGGTGGAGACGGATGCGGCGTCCCTTGGTCTGACATGGGTCAATGAGCGGGTGGTGTCGGAGACCGTGGGAGAGTATGAGACCGGCAATATCATCGAGCGGTATTTAAAACAGAAGGATCTGGAAATGGATCCGGTGGATGCGGCCCTGGATATGAGGCTTCCGTCCGCCGGTGTGAAGGAATATGTGGAGTCGGCGTGCGCCGGATACGCCCAGGCGGCGGTGGACGCTTCGATCACCAGGGAGAACGGCCGGTTTGTCGTGACGCCGTCCCGGGATGGGACAGCGGTGGACGCGGAGTCTACCGGGGAAGCGCTTAAGGCCGCGGTCGATGAAGCGGTCCGGACAGGGCTCTCAGAGCCGGTTGCGGTCTCCGCGGTAATGATGCCGGTCTCCCCGGCGAGGACGACGGAGATGCTGGCCGGGATCCAGGATGTTCTGGGGACCTATTCGACGGATTTCTCCGGCAGCAGCGAGAGCCGGGCCGCGAATCTGCGGGTCGGGGCCGGCAAGATCAACGGTACGGTGCTGATGCCGGGCGAGACGCTGTCCGGGTACGCGTGCATGCAGCCGTTTACCACGGCTAACGGCTACGCCACCGCGGCGGCCTATGAGAACGGCCAGGTGGTGGACAGCGTGGGCGGCGGCGTGTGCCAGATCGCGACGACCCTGTATAACGCGGCTCTGCTGGCGGAACTGGAGATCACGGAGAGGCAGAACCATTCCATGATCGTCACCTATGTGCCGCCGTCGAGGGACGCGGCCATCGCGGGGACGTATAAGGATATTAAGATCACGAATCCGTACGACACGCCGGTGTATGTGGAAGCCGGGACGTCCGGAAGGACGCTGACGTTCACGATCTACGGACGCGAGACGCGGCCGGCGGGGCGTACCGTCGAATATATATCAGAAACGCTGAGCACGACGGCGCCTCCGGACGCGATCAGCCAGTATGACGGATCGCTGGCCCCGGGGACGAGGGTGAAGGTGCAGTCATCCCACACGGGACGGAAGTCCCGTCTTTGGAAATGTGTCCGCGTCGACGGCGTGGAGGTGGAGAGGACGCTGCTTCATACCGACACATACAGTCCGTCCCCGGCTGTTTATCGGGTCGGTCCGGCTGCGGCGCAGGCGCTTGTACCTCTGCCGGAGGCGAGGGTGGAGCTGGCGGCGCCGGGCGATTGAGGCACAGGGTATGAGACAGATCGAGAGAGAAAGCAGGGGAATCCTGCGGCCGGGACAGGACCTGGTCGTGGCCGGCTTTGCGGGGCTTGCAGGTTCCCGCCGGATCGCCGCGGAGCGGGGCGCGGAGCTGAGCCGCTGGTTTTCCGCGGCGTACAGGGCAAAACTGCGGGAGGAACAGCCTGCGGCCTGCCGGCCGGAGTGGATCCTCTGCGGGGCGTCCGAATGGGAAGAAGCAGGGGAGGGCGGTGTTTATACCGCCCTTTGGACTCTGTCCGGCGCGTATGGAGTGGGTTTTACCGTTGATCTCAGGAAGATCCCGGTGAAGCAGGGAACCATTGAGATCTGCGAGCGCTATGGACTGAATCCGTACAGGCTTTGGTCCGAGGGATGTACCGTGCTGGCGGCGGACAACGGCGGCCGCCTGACGGAGCGGCTGGCCGCGGAAGGCGTCACCGCCGCGGTCATCGGATGTGTCCGTGAAGGGATCGCCCGGGAGGTTACATACGGTGACGTGAGAGGTTTTATGGAGCGGCCAAGAGAAGATGAACTCTGCCGCCTGGGGATCGTGCTGTGAGAAGCGGAAAACTGCAGCCGGATGATTACGGAAGGATCAGAAATCGAGGAGGTTTATAGAGATGAGAGAGAAGATTTTAGCGGTTCTGGAGAAGAATGCCCGCATTGATCTGAAGGATCTGGCGGTTCTGCTCGGCGAGAGCGAGGCCGCTGTCGCCAACGCCATTGCCGATATGGAGAAGGAGCATATCATCTGCGGCTATCATACCCTGATCAACTGGGACAATACGTCTGAAGAGAAGGTCATGGCCCTGATCGAGGTGAAGGTGACGCCTCAGCGCGGGATGGGATTTGACAAGATCGCCGAGCGCATTTATCAGTACAACGAGGTGAACGCCGTGTATCTGATGTCCGGCGCCTACGATTTCACCGTATTTATCGAGGGAAAAACCATGAAAGAGGTGGCCCTGTTCGTCTCCAGCAAGCTGTCCACGCTGGATTCCGTTCTGAGTACCGCCACCCATTTCGTGCTGAAGAAATACAAGGACCACGGGACGGCCCTGGTGGAAGAAGTACATGATGAAAGGATGCTGGTTACCCCATGAGAAATCCACTTTCCGAGACGATCGTCCAGATCGAGCCTTCCGGCATCCGCAAATTTTTCGACATTGTCAGCGAGATGAAAGACGCGATCTCCCTCGGCGTGGGCGAGCCGGATTTTGACACGCCCTGGCATGTGCGGGAGGAAGGCATTTATTCGCTGGAGAAAGGCCGCACGTTCTACACCGCCAACTCCGGTCTTATGGAGCTGCGCCGTGAGATCGCGAATTACCTGTACCGGCGCTGCGATATGAGCTATCAGCCGGAAGCGGAGATCCTGGTGACTGTGGGCGGAAGCGAGGCCATTGATATCGCCCTGCGCGCCATGCTGGATCCCGGCGACGAGGTGCTGATCCCGCAGCCGTGTTTCGTGTCCTATGTGCCGTGCACGATCCTGGCGGGAGGAACGCCGGTGGTGATCGAACTGGAGGAGAAGGACCAGTTCAAGCTGACGCCTGAGAAGTTGCTTGAGAAGATCACGGACAAGACGAAGATCCTGATCATGCCGTTTCCCAATAACCCCACCGGCGCGGTCATGCGCCGCGACGAGCTGGAGGAGATCGCGCGGATCGTGATCGAGAAGGATCTGTTCGTGATCTCCGATGAGATCTACTGTGAGCTGACGTTCGGCGACGAACGCCATGTGTCCATCGCGTCCCTGCCGGGGATGAAGGAGCGGACCGTGCTGATCAACGGATTTTCCAAATCCTACGCGATGACCGGATGGCGTCTGGGTTACGCGGCGGCGCCGAAGGTGATCTTAAAGCAGATGCTGAAGATCCACCAGTTCGCGATCATGTGCGCCCCGACCACAAGTCAGTACGCCGCGGTGGCGGCGCTGCGCGACGGCGACGCGGATGTGGAGATGATGCGGGAGTCCTACGACCAGAGACGCCGGTTCGTGCTGAACGCGTTTAAGGAAATGGGCCTGGACTGCTTTGAGCCGGAGGGGGCGTTCTACGCGTTCCCCAGCATTAAGCGGTTCGGCATGTCCTCGGATGAATTCGCCAACCGGTTTTTGCAGGAGGAGAAGGTGGCCGTCGTGCCGGGAAGCGCGTTCGGCGCCTGCGGCGACGGATATCTGCGTGTTTCTTACGCCTATTCGCTCAAGAGCCTGAAGGAAGCGCTGGGGCGGATGGCGAAATTTGTGGAACGACTGGATAAAGAGCAGAAGCAGACCGGACGCTGAGCGTCTGGACGAATCCGTCGCTCCGGTGATGTCAAACGCAAACTGCCGGGCGGGTATGGCGGCTGCCCCACGTAAAAGGAGGAATCCTGTGAACATCGTACTTCTTGAGCCGGAAATGCCGGCCAATACCGGCAACATCGGCCGCACCTGCGTCGCTACCGGCACGCGGCTCCATCTGATCCGTCCGCTGGGCTTCCAGCTGAACGAGAGGATGTTAAAACGTGCCGGCCTGGACTACTGGGACAAGCTGGATGTGACGGTTTACGATGATTATGACGATTTTCTGGCCCGCCATCCCGGCGGGCGGATCTATATGGCGACGACGAAAGGGCGGAAGGTCTATACGGATGTCCATTACGACCCGGACGCCTGGATCATGTTCGGCAAGGAGAGCGCCGGCATTCCGGAAGAGATCCTTCTGGAGAATCAGGAAAACTGTGTGAGGATCCCCATGTGGGGCGATATCCGCTCCCTGAATCTGTCGAATTCCGTCGCCATCGTTCTCTACGAAGCCCTGCGGCAGAACGGATTCGAAAAAATGACGCTGCAGGGGGAGCTGCACCGGCTCCGCTGGAAAGAAAATGAGTAAATGGAAGGGCACTGCATGTGAATGAGCGCATACAGTGCCTTTGCTATACCAGTTCCTTCATCAGGATCGCCCGTCGCTTTCCCCCGTGCTTTATCTTCTCTCCGATGATCCGGTAGCCCTGTTTCAGGCCGTTGTTCATACTGTAAATATTGTCCGGATGGATCGTGCCCATCAGGTAGCGGAAGCCCAGCGCGCGCAGGTCCGCCTCGGCGGCCTGCATCAGGCGGTACTGGAGCTGGTGGCCCCGGTACTGGGGAAGGACCGCGGCGGTGTCCATGTGGGCGACCCTGGGGAGCTCTTCGTCCGCAAGACCGGCGTCACGTCCCATGTTCTCGTCGGAGAGGCCGGGGATGACTGCCAGAAAGATGCCGGCAACGGCGCCGGTTTCGGTTTCGACGGCCTTGTAGCCAAGGCCTTCGCCGGAGGTGAGCATACGATAGGTATAGTCGGAATTGTCCGCGAAGTACCAGTCTTTGTTATCCATGCCGCGCCAGACAGTCTGGATGATGTCTGCGAAGAGCTGGTAGTCCGCGGCATCGGCACGTTCGATCTTGAAATCCATGGGGCGGGTGACCTCCTTTTTTTGAGTGAGGGGGGTGGACGGGTGGATGGGGGACGGGCTTAAGGGCCCGGGAGGGCCCTTTGCGCGTGTGTGGGGGTGGACGGGCTTAAGGGCCGGAGGCCCTTTGCGCGTGGGGCTGGGGAACGCAGTGCGGGGGCTCAAAAGCCTGGCGGCTTTTTCGCCCACGGGCTGGCGCCCTATGAAATCAAGCGCGGAAGTTCGCGCTTACGTGCAAGCACGACGCGGGAACTTCTGCGTTTGATTTCGCACTGCTCCCTGCTTACGTGAGTATATCAGAAAAAACATCAGATAGGTAGTGGTATATTTTATATTTTTGTGGTAGACTAGAAAAAAAGAGGGAGGGGAAGTGCGTTTTCCGCTCCGAAAATAAAAAGGAGGATACTGACGATGAAGAGATACGTGTGTTTAGTGTGCGGCTATGTGTATGATCCGGAAGAGGGCGATCCCGAGAACGGCATCGATCCGGGGACTGAGTTTGAAGATCTTCCTGATGATTGGGTCTGCCCGATGTGCTATGTAGGAAAGGATCAGTTTGAGGAGGAATAAGAGCAAGCCGGGAATCGCTTCCCGGCTCCTTTTATTTCTCCATGCATGCAGGGCGCCGGTGACGTTTTGTATGTATTTCCATGCATGCAGGGCGCCGGTGACGTTTTGTATGTATTTCCATGCATGCAAGGCGCCGGTGACACCTTGCATGTATTTCTGCCGCGTCAGATCCGGATCAGATTGTACTCGATCTGGTTGGCCGTCAGCATCTGGGCCTCCCGCTGGTGGCAGGTGAAGATGATCATCTGGCCGCCGTAGGATCTGGCCAGCCATTTCAGAGCGCTCTTTAACCGCTCGTCGTCATAGAGCACGAAGCTGTCGTCGAAGATCAGGGGCATGTTCTCCTTGTCGCCCTGGATCAGCTTGGCCGCCGCCAGGCGCAGGGCCAGGTAGATCTGATCCATGGTGCCGCTGGACACCTGTTCGATGGGCACCAGCTTGGTTCGGGTGTTCATGAAGGCGTTCAGGTTTTCGTCGATGCTCATGCTGGAGTAGATGCCGCCGGTGATGCCGGCGATCAGGTCCGATGCCGTCTTGTTCAGGTACAGTCCGAAGGAATCCCGGATGGACATGGACAGATCGGTCATGGTCTCCTGGGCCAGGTCGATGGCGGCCAGTTCCTGCGAGATCCGCGCGTTCTCCGCCAGCGTGTGCTTTAAGGATTCCATCTCATTTTTATAGCCGGCGAGAAGCTCCAGCTTCTTCTCCAGTTCCCATTGCAGCTTCTGCTGGCGCGCGATGGCGTCGCTGCAGTCGTTCTGCTTCGTGTTCAGCATGCCCAGCTCTTTGGTGATCGTCTGCACGGCTGCCTCGGTCTGCTCCGTGACGGCGTTCAGACGCTTGAACTCCGCCATCCTCGCGCGAAACGTCTCCAGGGCCTGGTCGGACAGATCCGTGTCGCCGATATGCCGGCGGAAGGTCTCCTGCAGCGTCTGGCTGCTGACGGAAAGTTCTTTATTCAGCCGTTTGGCGCGGGCTGTTAAGATCCGAAAACCCACGCAGCAGCAGGCCGCGGCTGTGATTAGGATGCCGGAGGCGAACAGGGGAGGAAGCCCGATATCGTACAGGAAACCGATCCGGTCGCCCAACAGGTAGACCGCGACGGCTCCGACCGCCAGGATCACGGTCAGGGCGAGCAGAACGCCGGTCATGACGCGGCGCGATCTCTTTTCGCACGCCGTCTTTACAGCCCGGTAATCGGTATAGAGTTCTTCCGTCTGTTTCTCATACTGTTCGATGGAATTCTGATCTGTAAACTGGTTCTGTTCCAGAAGCTGGCGGCCTCTGGCGGCTTTCTGAAGCAGCTCTTCCTTTTCCGCCTGCTTCTTCTCGATCGCGCTGTGGGTGTCGCTGCGCAGCTTCTGGAATTCAGGAAGCTGGTTTTCGTATTCGGGCGCGGAGACATCCTTTTCGATGGCCTTGATCTCTCCCAGAAGCGTCGTGTAGGAGCGCGCCGCTTCCGGAACCAGCTGGCTTTCCAGCTCTTTGCGCTGCGCTTTCAGGTACGCGGAGGCTTTGGTGATATTGAGCGCCATATTGCCGGATGTGTTCATGTTGGCGATATAGTTTTTGAGCTCCGATACCATACCGTCGTCGGTGGCGCTTTTAAGCTGGCCGATGCTGATGGTGTTGTTGTAGGCGGTCTCGCTTAATCCGCCCAGAAGTTCATTCATAAAGGAGTCGGCGGCTTCCATTTCCTTTCCGAGGGTCTCGTCGATGATGCGGAAGTCCTTCTTATCCTTTCGGAAGGTCCGTTCTATGCGGTAAATGTGCCCTTCATGCTCCAGCCGCAGGGAACCTTCGTAGGTTCCGCTGTCTTCCCATGGCTCATACTGGCTGTACAGGTCCTTTCTGGCGGCCCGTCCGCGCTGGGGCTTCAGCCCGAAGAGCATACAGCGGATAAATGTATGCAGCGTGGATTTGCCGGCTTCGTTCTTGCCGTATACCACGTTGATGCCGTCTGCGAATGAAATGGCGCGGTCGTGGAATTTCCCAAATCCTTTTATCTGAAGTTCCAGGAATTTCATGGTTAACTCCTTTCGTCCGTCGTGCGCAGGAGCGCGTGAATGCCGTAGTAGAGTGCCTTTTTCTCCACCGGACTTAAGTCCGGCTTGTCGAATGCCCGGATATAGAAGCCGATCATGTCGCTGGGGTGTTCGGCGAACAGTTCGGTGAAATCATACTGCGGTTCCGATTCATCTGTGATATCCGCGACGCGGTAACGGGAGGCCAGGTTCTCCAGGTCGAATTCGATCTCCGGATCCCGCATGCCGCGGATGCGGAAACGGTAGATATGCTGCGGCCCCCGTTTCTTGATCTCCTGGGAGATCTTGAGTTCCAGCTCCGCGTTGGTCGTGCGGGGCGTGATATTGACGATCAGCGGTATGTACTGGGAACGGCACAGACGGACAAATTCCAGAGAGTCCACCTGCCGGGTCACCGGATTGACATTTCCCAGGAATACGCCGTGCTGCCCGGTCTCCGTATGGTCAAGCGGTTCGGGAGAGCCGGGAAATGCGGCCTTGTTCTCGGCCACGACCTCCGGTTTGTGGATATGGCCCAGGGCAATGTAGGAATAGTTGGACGCCGCCAGGGCGCTTCTGTCCAGCGGCAGATGGGCCGTATCGCCGCCGTGGAGCATCAGGATATGGATACGGCCGTCAAAGGAGACCTCCAGCTTATCCGCCGGAAGACTTTCGCGGATCTCCGCCGAATGGTAGCTGAATCCGTGGACCTCCACATTGCAGTCCTCGAAAAAGACGCTCTCCATCTCCCCGCTCATCAGGCAGGTGACGTTGGGCGCCCAGGAGAAGCTCAGGATCGCCGAGTTGGGCCGGATACGGTCGTGATTGCCGGCGATCAGCACCACATGGACGGAAGGGATCGTGGAGAACAGATAGTTGATCTCCTTCAGATCCTTCTGCAGGGGCTGGCGGTGGAACAGGTCGCCGGAGATGAACAGGAAATCCACCTCCCGCGTCCGCGCCAGATCGATGATCTGCGCAAATGTATCCCTGATGGCCTGTGCCCGCTCCCTGCTCCATGGCTTGTCGCCGTCCGGGACCATGCCCCAGTGGATGTCGGCGGTGTGAAGGAATTTCATATGTGATGTCCTCCCATTTTCTTGTGTGCTTGAGTGCGCGGTCTACTGGATACGCGAGTCCGCAGTGCGCGGCGGGGCTTGATACGCGGGTCCGCAGTGCGGCGCTCAAAAGCCTGCGGCTTTTTCGCGTGAGGGCTTCGCCCTATGAAATTGAACCTCCTGCAGGCCGCTTACGTGCAAGCACGACACGGCTTGCAGGAGAGTCGGGTCCGCAGTGCGGCGCTCAAAAGCCTGCGGCTTTTTCGCGTGAGGGCTTCGCCCTATGAAAGATGACACAGAAGCATCTGCTTACGTGCAAGCACGACGCAGATGTTTCTGCACCATCTTTCGCACTGCTCATAGGTCACAGTTTTTGACTGTCCTCGGGAACGGGATTACGTCGCGGATGTTGCCCATTCCGGTCAGGTACATGACGCAGCGCTCAAAGCCGAGGCCGAAGCCGGCGTGGCGGGTGGAGCCGTATTTTCTCAGATCCAGGTAGAACTGGTAGTCCTCTTCTTTGAGTCCCAGCTCCCGCATCCGCTTAAGCAGCTTGTCGTAATCGTCCTCACGCTGGCTGCCGCCGATGATCTCGCCGATGCCCGGCACCAGGCAGTCCATAGCCGCCACGGTCTTATTGTCGTCGTTCATCTTCATGTAGAAGGCCTTGATCTCCTTCGGATAGTCGGTGACGAACACCGGGCGCCTGAAGACCTGCTCGGTCAGATACCGCTCATGTTCCGTCTGAAGGTCGCAGCCCCAGAACACTTTGTAATCGAAGTTCTCATTGTTCTTCTCCAAAAGCTCGATGGCCTCGGTGTAGGTCACATGGCCGAACTCGGAGTTTACCACGCTGTGAAGCCGCTCCAGAAGTCCCTTGTCCACGAACTGGTTGAAGAAATTCATCTCCTCCGGCGCGTTCTCCAGCACATAGCTGATGATGTATTTGAGCATGCTCTCGGCCAGCGCCATGTTGTCTTTCAGATCGGCAAACGCGATCTCCGGCTCGATCATCCAGAACTCCGCCGCGTGGCGCGTGGTGTTGGAATTCTCCGCGCGGAAGGTGGGGCCGAAGGTGTAAATATTGCGGAACGCCATGGCGTAGGTCTCGCCGTTCAGCTGCCCGCTGACGGTCAGGCTGGTGCGCTTGCCGAAGAAGTCCTCCGCGTAGTCCACGGCGCCGCCGGCGGTCCTGGGAAGGTTATCCGGATCCAGCGTCGTCACCTGGAACATCTCGCCCGCGCCCTCGCAGTCGCTGGCGGTGATCAACGGCGTATGCACATAGACGAAATCCCGCTCCTGGAAGAACTTGTGGATCGCGTAGGCGATCAGCGAACGGACGCGGAAAACGGCCTGGAACGTATTCGTCCGGGGACGAAGATGGGAAATGGTCCGCAGATACTCGAAGCTGTGCCGCTTCTTCTGAAGCGGATAATCCGGCGCCGACGCACCCTCCACGGCGATCTCCGAAGCCTGGATCTCAAACGGCTGCTTCGCTTGGGGCGTCGCCACCAGCGTGCCGGTCACGATGATCGCCGCGCCTACGTTCAGCTTGCGGATCTCGTCGAAATTCGCCATTGTATCGTGAAATACCACCTGGAGCGTCTCGAAATACGATCCGTCGCTGACGACGATAAATCCGAACGCCTTCGAATCGCGGATGCTGCGTACCCAGCCGCCGATGGTGATCTCTTTGTTGAAATAATTCTCCCGGTTGCGGTATAGTTCTCTTACTGTGATCATATCCATAAATGTGCTCCTTTGCCTTTGCTGCCTGTCTGCGGGCATAAAATCATATCATCTATTATACTGTATTTCCCATGGGGATTCAAGGGTTAAGTTTGGCGCGGCGGTATCGGATTTCCGGGCGGGAAGGATGCTTAAATTTTGTTTAAAACTAGCATAAAGATACATAAAAAGTCGAATCTTGCATGGTTTAAAGTATAAAATTCTTAATTATTTTATTCACTATTCAAAAATATTGTGGTATACTGTTTGTATATGCGGTAAATCATGCCTTTTCACGCGCTGCGGAAGGCCGCGGACGGCGGTCGCGGCGTACGGATCGGGATGACGAATCTTAAGAACAGCAAGAAGGTGAGTATTCATTGGTTAAGAAAGAGATGATCGCGATGCTGCTGGCGGGCGGCCAGGGAAGCCGTCTGGGCGTCCTTACCCAGAAGGTGGCCAAGCCCGCGGTGTCGTTTGGGGGGAAATACCGCATCATCGACTTCCCGCTCAGCAACTGCATCAACTCCGGCGTGGACACGGTAGGCGTGCTGACCCAGTATCAGCCCCTGCGGCTGAATTCCCACATCGGTATCGGGATCCCGTGGGATCTGGACCGGAATGTGGGCGGCGTTACGATCCTTCCGCCGTATGAGAAGAGCATGGGCAGCGACTGGTACACCGGAACGGCCAACGCCATTTTCCAGAATCTGGAATATATGGAGAGCTACAATCCGGAGTATGTGCTGATCCTGTCCGGCGACCACATCTATAAGATGGATTATGAGGTCATGCTCAATTACCACAAGGCCAACAACGCGGACGTGACCATCGCGGCCATGCCGGTGCCGCTTGAGGAGGCCAGCCGGTTCGGGATCCTGATCACGGACGACACCAACCGGATCGTGGATTTTGAGGAGAAGCCGGCAAATCCCAGGAGCAACCTGGCGTCCATGGGTATTTATATTTTCACATGGAAGGTCCTGAGGGAGGCGCTGATCGCGCTGCGCGACGTTCCGGGATGCGACTTCGGCAAGCACATCATTCCCCACTGCCATGAGAAAGGGCAGAGGATCTTCGCGTATGAATACAACGGCTACTGGAAGGACGTAGGAACGTTAAGCTCCTACTGGGAAGCCAATATGGAACTGATCGACATTATTCCGGAGTTTAATCTCTATGAGGAATACTGGAAGATCTATACCAAGAGCGATATCATTCCGCCCCAGTATATCGCGGATACGGCCCGCGTGGAGCGCAGCATCATCGGCGAGGGGACGGAGGTATACGGAGAGGTCCGCAATTCCGTCATCGGAGCCGGCGTTCTGATCGGGGCCGGCGCGGTGGTGAGGGATTCCATCATCATGCGGGGAGCCGTCATCGGGGACGGAGCCGTTATCGACAAGGCCATCGTGGCCGAGGATGTGCGTGTGGGAAGCCGCGCGCAGATCGGCGTCGGCGAGTACGCGCCCAATACATACGATCCCAAGGTCTATCAGTCGGATCTGGCTACGATCGGCGAGCGCAGCGTGATCCCCGACGGCGTGAAGATCGGCCGCAACACGGCCGTTTCCGGCGAGACGGTTTTTGAGGACTATCCGGACGGAGAGCTTAAGAGCGGCCAGTCCATCATGAAGGCAGGTGGTTTGCGATGAGGGCGATCGGTATCGTACTTGCGGGAGGCAACAACAAACGGATGCGCGAACTGTCCAACAAGCGGGCCATCGCGGCCATGCCCATCGCCGGCAGCTACCGCAGCGTGGATTTCGTGCTGAGCAACATGTCCAACTCCCATATTTCCAGAGTGGCGGTGTTCACGCAGTTTAATTCCCGTTCGCTGAACGAGCATCTGAATTCCTCCAAATGGTGGGATTTCGGGCGCAAGCAGGGAGGACTCTATCTGTTTACGCCGACCATCACCACGGAGCGTAACGACTGGTACCGCGGGACGGCGGACGCATTGTACCAGAACCTGGATTTCCTGAAGAGCAGTCATGAACCGTATGTGGTCATGGCGGCGGGCGACGGGATCTACAAGCTGGATTACAACAAAGTCCTGGAATATCATGTGGAGAAGAAGGCGGATATCACCATCGTCTGCAAGAAGATGCCTGCCGGTGAGGATGTGACCCGGTTCGGCGTCGTGAGAGTGGCGGACGACGGACGGATCCTGGACTTCCAGGAGAAGCCCATGGTGGCTGATTCCAACACGGTTTCCTGCGGCATCTACGTGATCCGGCGGCGCCAGCTGATCGAGCTGATCGAGCGGGCCGCCCAGGAGGACAGGTTCGATTTCGTCAAGGATATTCTGGTCCGCTGTCGGAATGTGAAGCGGATCTACGCGTATGAACTGGACTCTTACTGGAGCAATATCGCCTCCGTGGAGTCCTACTATAAGACAAATATGGATTTCCTGAAACCGGAGGTGAGAAACTACTTCTTCCGGGAGTATCCGGAGATCTATTCCAAGGTTGGGGACATGCCGCCCGCCAAGTATAATCCCGGCGCGGTGGTCCGTAACAGCCTGGTATCCAGCGGCAGTATTATCAACGGCACTGTGGAGAACTCCATTCTGTTCCGGCAGGCGTACATTGGTAATAACTGCGTGATTAAGAATTCCATCATTCTCAATGATGTATATATTGGAGATAACTCCGTGATTGAGAACTGTATCGTAGAAAGCCGTGACACGATACGAGCCAACACAACGTATATCGGTTCGCCCGGCGACGTGAAGATCGTCGTCGAGCAGAACGCCCGGTACACGCTGTAGGCGATGGAAGGGAGCGTACGCCTTGCTTCGCTCCACCCGTGCCGTACTTTAAGCGCAGGCGGGAATTCAGATGAAGACAGAGAGGAGTACAGTATGCAGATCACAGACGTAAGGGTCAGGAAAATCGATAAGGAAGGCAAGATGAAAGCGATCGTTTCCATAACCCTTGATAACGAGTTTGTCATCCATGACATCAAAGTTATTGAGGGAGAACGAGGACTCTTCATCGCGATGCCCAGCCGCAAGACGGCTGAAGGCGAGTACCGCGACATCGCACATCCGATCAATTCCGAGACCAGAGATATGATTCAGCGTGTGATTCTGGATAGGTATGAGACTACAGAGGCAGGCAGCGACGGTATATTCGGAAGCACAGAGTAACCAGCATCCATAGAAGAGGCAGAATAAGCGGCGCCGGACGCGAACCCGGGAGACGGCTTTCACCGGGGGAGCGGCCGGCGCATGAAAAAGGGTATGGGATGGTTGTTTGAAATGCGGGATCCTGCGGGCGCAGGGACGCATATTTTTTTATCAGGACAGATATTCTATAACAGAAACGGCGCGTCAGGCGTCATGAAGAACAAATGAAACCGGCAGCGTTAGCTGTGAAGCGGGGCGGGGACACCCCCGTTTCTGCCAGCTAACGCTTTGTGCGCGTGCATAGAATAAGGAGATTCCGAGCGATGTATGTGATAGCGGGCCTGGGCAATCCGGGGAAGGAGTACGAACACACGAGGCATAATGTGGGATTTGAAGTCGTCGACCGGCTGGCGGAGCGGTATGATATCCCGCTGACGGAGCGGAAGCACCGGGCGTATTGCGGAAAAGGCCTCATCGGAGGGCAGAAGGTGATGCTGGTGAAACCGCAGACCTTTATGAACCTGAGCGGAGAAAGCGTGAAGAGCGCCGCTGACTTCTACCAGATCCCGGCGGAGCAGGTGATCGTTGTATATGACGACGTCAGCCTGGATCCGGGACAGCTGCGGATCCGGACGAAAGGGAGCGCGGGAGGCCATAACGGCATGAAGAATATCATCGCCCGGATGGGGACCCAGGAGTTCCCGCGGGTGAAGGTGGGCGTCGGCGCGAAGCCGGAACGGATGGATCTGGCCGATTACGTGCTGAGCCGTTTCTCCAAAGGGGAATGGGAAATGATGGAGGACGCGTTTGACGAGGCGGCGGAGGCGGTCGCGGTGCTGATATCGGACGGAGCGGAAGCGGCGATGAACCGGTTCAACGCGAAGAAGACCGGCGCGGCGGACGCGGAGTGAGAGACAGGGCGGAATATGAGCAGAGTGTTTGAAAACGCGCTGGCGGAGCTGGCGGAATTCGAGGAACTGAATACGGACCTGAACCGCGGGAAGGGACCGGTGCAGGTCAGCGGCTGCATGGACTCCCAGAAGGTGCATCTGATGCAGGAGGCCGGGGAACGGCTGGCGTGGAAGCTGGTCGTGACCTACGACGAGACGCGGGCGAAAGAGATCTATGACGATTTCCGGTGTTTCGGGGACCGGGTATGGCTGTATCCGGCGAAGGACCTGCTGTTTTACAGCGCGGACATTCACGGGAACCTGATCACACGGCAGAGGATGCAGGTGGTGAAGGCGCTGATCGGGGGCGCGGACCGCGGCGCTTCGGCTGCCGGGGCAGCTTCCGGCAGCGCGTCCTGCGCTGCCGCGGCGGGCGCGGGCGGCGTTGTCGTCACCACGCTCGACGGCCTTATGGACCGTCTTCTGCCGCTTTCCGCGCTGAAGGAGCAGATCCTGCGCGTCCGCTCCGGCGACATCATCGATATCGAGGAATGGAAACGCCGCCTGACGGCTCTGGGCTATGAGCGCATGGCGCAGGTGGACGGCATGGGGCAGTTTTCGATCCGCGGCGGGATCCTGGACATTTTCCCGCTGACGGAGGAGCTGCCGGTCCGGATCGAGCTGTGGGACGACGAGGTGGACTCGATCCGCAGCTTTGATGTGGAGAGCCAGCGCTCGGTGGAACAGCTGGACGCGGCGGTCATTTATCCGGCTTCTGAGCTGGTACTGACCGGGGAGCAGATCACGGAGGGAATGGAGCGGATCCGGGCGTCCGCGGACCGCTATGAGAAGGCGCTGCGCGGGCAGATGCGGACGGAGGAGGCGTACCGCATCCGTTCTGTCGTGCAGGAGCTTGAGGCGCGCGTGGAAGATGGTCCCGGCGCGGGCGGTCTTGACAGCTTCCTCACCTGTTTCTGCGGCGATACGGTATCCTTCCGGGACTATTTCCCCGCGGGGGATACGGCGGTGTTCCTGGATGAGCCGGCCAGGCTTAAAGAGCACGGCGACGCGGTGGAGACGGAATTCAGGGAGAGCATGATGAGCCGTCTGGAGAAAGGGTATCTTTTGCCGGAGCAGGCAGAGCTTCTGTATCCGGCGAAGGAGACGCTGGCCGGCCTTCTGGGCCCTTATACAGTCCTTGTGACCGGCCTGGAACAGCGTCTGGCCGGGATGCCGGCGGCCCGGCGTTATGGGATCAGCGCGAAGAATGTGAATTCCTACCAGAACAGCTTTGAGATCCTGATCAGCGACCTGAAGCGGTGGAAGAGGGAGCGCTACCGGGTGGTCCTGCTGTCCGGTTCCCAGACCAGGGCCAGCCGTCTGGCGGGAGATCTGCGGGAGTACGAGCTGAGCGCGTTTTACAGCGACGCCCCGGACCGGAAGGTCCTGCCCGGGGAGATCATGGTGCGCTACGGGAACCTTCACCGGGGATTTGAGTACCCGCAGATCAAATTTGTCGTTATCACCGAGGGCGATATGTTCGGGACGGCGAAGAAGAAGCGCCGCCGCAAAAAGGCTGCCTATGAGGGGCAGAAGATCGCAAGCTTCGCGGAGCTTTCGCCGGGGGATTACGTGGTCCACGAGGAACACGGGCTGGGGATCTACCGGGGAATTGAGAAGATCGAGCAGGATCATGTGGTGAAGGACTACCTGAAGGTGGAGTACGCCGACGGCGGCAATCTCTACCTGCCGGCCACCCGGCTGGACGTCATCCAGAAATACGCCGGCGCGGACGCGAAGGCCCCGAAGCTGAACCGGCTGGGCGGCGACCAGTGGAAGAAGACCAGGGACCGGGTCAAGGGCGCGGTGAAGGAGATCGCAAAGGAGCTGGTGGAGCTCTACGCGGCCCGCCAGGAGACGGACGGATTTGTTTACAGCGAGGACACGGTCTGGCAGCGGGAGTTCGAGGAGCTGTTCCCGTATGAGGAGACGGAGGACCAGCTGGAGGCCATCGAGGCCACGAAGCGGGACATGCAGAGCCCGAAGATCATGGACCGTCTGATCTGCGGCGACGTGGGGTACGGCAAGACGGAGATCGCCCTTCGGGCGGCCTTCAAGGCGGTTCAGGACGGACGGCAGGTCGCCTATCTGGTGCCGACCACGATCCTGGCCCAGCAGCATTACAATACCTTCGTGCAGCGCATGAAGGAATTTCCGGTGCGGGTGGATCTGCTGTCGAGGTTCCGCACGCCGGCGGAACAGAAGAAGACGCTGGAGGATCTCCGCAGGGGGCTGGTCGATATCGTGATCGGGACCCACAGGATCCTGTCGAAGGACGTGCAGTTTAAGAATCTCGGACTTCTTGTCATCGATGAGGAGCAGCGGTTCGGCGTGGCCCACAAGGAGCGGATCAAGCAGATGAAACAGAATGTGGACGTGCTGACGCTGACGGCGACGCCGATCCCGCGGACGCTCCATATGAGTCTGGCCGGGATCCGCGACATGAGCGTGCTGGAGGAGCCGCCGGTGGACCGTGTGCCGATCCAGACCTATGTGATGGAGTACAATGACGAGATGGTCCGGGAGGCGATCCGCCGGGAGCTGGCCCGGGACGGGCAGGTCTACTATGTGTCCAACCGGGTCCAGGATATCGCCGACGTGGCGGCCCGCGTGTCCCGGCTGGTGCCGGACGCGGTGGTGGTCTACGCCCACGGCCAGATGCGGGAGAGGCAGCTGGAACAGATCATGCTGGATTTCGTGAACGGGGAGATCGATGTGCTGGTGTCCACCACGATCATCGAGACCGGCCTGGATATCCCGAATGTCAATACGATCATCATTCAGGACGCGGACCGCATGGGCCTGGCGCAGCTCTATCAGCTCCGCGGCCGTGTCGGCCGTTCCAGCCGGACGGCGTACGCGTTTCTGATGTACCGCCGGGACAAACTGCTGCGGGAGGAGGCTGAGAAACGGTTAAAGGCCATCCGCGAGTTCACGGAGCTGGGCAGCGGCATCCGCATCGCCATGCGCGATTTGGAGATCCGCGGCGCCGGCAATGTCCTGGGCGCCGAACAGCACGGCCACATGGAGGCGGTCGGGTACGATCTGTACTGCAAGCTGCTGAACCAGGCGGTCTCCGCTCTCAGGGGCCGCCGGACGGAGGAGGAAGAGTTCGACTCGTCGGTGGAATGCGATATTGACGCCTATATTCCTTCTTCTTATATTAAAAATGAATATCAGAAGCTGGATATCTATAAGCGGATCTCGACGATCGAGAATGAGGAAGAATCCATGGATATGCAGGATGAGCTGATGGACCGCTTCGGCGAGATCCCGCGGTCCGTGGATAACCTTCTGCTGGTCGCGCAGCTGAAGGCGATGGCCCACCGGGCTTATGTGACGGAGGTGCTGGTAAACCGCCAGGAGGTGCGTCTTACCATGTTCCCGCGGGCGAAGCTTAACACCGCCCGTATTCCGGAGCTGATCCGCTCCTATGGCGGGAAGCTTAAGATGCTGACCGGCGAGACGCCGGGCTTCCTCTACCAGGAGCTGAGAAAACAGAACAGGGACAGCCGGGAGATGATGGATGAGGCGGAGCGGCTTCTGAAGAAGCTGGGAGAGATGGCGGAGTGAGAGCGCCTGCGCGGGCGAAAACACGGAATGGAGGAAAAGTATGGGAAAGATAAGAGAAGTTATTTTTGATCTGGACAGCACCCTGTATGATTTTGACACAGGTCATGCCGCGGGAATGCGGCGGATGGACGCGTATGTGCTGGAACAGTTCGGGGTGGAACCGGAAGAATTTCACCGGGTATACAGCAGGCTCTTCGAAGAGATCAGCGCGAATCTGGGCAGGGACAACGCGGCGCTGCACAGCCGGAGCATCCGGATCCAGAACATGCTGGAGGAATGGAAGAAGCCGCTGTTTCCGCACCTGAAGAATCTGTATGAGGCATATTGGAACGGCCTGCTTGATGTGATCTCCCCGGAACCCGGAAGTCTCGACTGCGTAAAGGAACTGCGCCGGATGGGGATCACCGTAGGGATCGGAACGGACATGACGGCCAGAATGCAGTATGAAAAACTGGAGAAGCTTGGCTTCGGTCCCTATATCGATCATATCGTGACCAGCCAGGAGGCGGGCGTGGAAAAACCCAGCCGCCCGTTCATGGAGCTGTGCGTCAAAAAATCAGGAGCGGCGCCGGAGGAGTGCCTTTTTGTGGGAGATAATATTAATCGGGATGTGGCCGGCGCGCTGGGAGCGGGGCTTAACGCCGTCTGGTATAACCGGAAAAGGCAGACGGTTCCGGAGGGATTTCCGTTTGAGGCCGACCGTTATCATGAGATCCGCGGCTATTCGGAGCTGATCCCATATATTCTGCGTCTGGGCGGCGGGGAATAACGGGAAGAAGCCGTTCGGAGGCCGGGCTGGAAAGGATATCCGGCAGCGGCATGGTCAGAGCGAGGCGAACGCCGCGGAGATCGCGGCGCTGAACGAAC
>CANQGA010000017.1 GCA_947600145.1 uncultured Lachnospiraceae bacterium
CGTCCGCCCTTAACGGTCTTGGACACACGCTTAATTCCCACAACCTTGTCATTTAATTCCAACTGAGTCGGGTCAATCATTGTACGCTTCATACCGTATTCTCCTCCTTTAGAATTTCAGACCGGCTTCGCGGGCCGCGTCAGCCAGTGCCTGAATCTTTCCATGATATATGAAACCGCCTCTGTCAAAGACAACCTCTTCGATGCCTTTCTCAAGCGCTCTCTTGGCGATCAAAGTACCTACATACGCGGCTGCCTCTACATTGTCCGTGTACTCCAGCTCTTCCTTCGCGGCCTTCTCCATCGTGGAGGCGGCTGCCAGCGTGCGGCCGGCATTATCGTCAATGATCTGGGCATACATATGCTTATTGCTTCTGAACACTGCCAGACGCGGTCTCTCAGCAGTACCGGCAAAACGGTTACGTAATCTGGTGTGTTTCTTCACGCGAATATCGCTTCTTGATTTCTTGCTAACCATCTTTGCACCCTCCTTAATTATTTCTTACCGGTCTTGCCAACTTTGCGTCTGATCACTTCATCGGCATACTTGATTCCCTTGCCCTTATACGGCTCAGGTCTTCTCTTGTCTCGGATCTCGGCGGCGTACTGGCCAACCTTCTCTTTGTCAATGCCTTTGACGGTGATCTTGTTCTGTCCGTCAAGCACAGTCTCGATGCCTTCCGGATCAACCATATCGACCGGATGGGAATAACCCAGGGTCAGAGTCAGCTTGTTGCCCTGCTTGGCAGCCCTGTAACCAACGCCGTTGATCTCCAGGACCTTCTCATATCCGTGTGTAACACCGATGACCATGTTGTTGAGTAACGATCTTGTCAGGCCGTGAAGAGCTTTCATCTTCTTCAGATCATTGGGCCTGCTTACTACGATGTGGCCATCCTTTTCTTCGATGGTCATCTCGGCCGGAAGCACTCTCTCAAGAGTTCCCTTCGGGCCTTTTACAGTCACTTTATTATTTTCTGCGATCGTGACAGTGACGCCTGCCGGGATCGCGATGGGCATTCTTCCTATACGTGACATGCCTGCTCCTCCTTAAATTTTCGGAAAGAACGCGGGGTTCCTTCTGTTTTCAGATTTGACTGCGGCTTTATTGCAAGCCTGTATATCGGTTTATAACTTCACCGCTCTACCTTTAGTTCAGGGCGACTGAAATCCACGAATGGATATGTCCGGCTCGCTAAGTTCCCCGAACGAGGGTTTTACCACACAAACGCCAGTACTTCTCCGCCAACGCCCTGCGCGCGGGCTTCCTTGTCGGTCAGGACGCCCTTGTTGGTGGAAATGATGGCGATTCCCAGACCGCCCAAAACCTTCGGCAGATCCTCGCTTCCGGCATACACACGCAGGCCGGGCTTGGAAATTCTCTTGATTCCGGAGATGATCTTCTCATTCTTGTCAGCGCCGTACTTCAGCGTGATGTGAATGGTCTTATAGGATCCCTCGTCAATCAGGTCATATTTCCGGATGTAGCCTTCCTTAAGCAAGATGTCGGCAATCGCCAGCTTCATCTTGGAAGAAGGGACATCTACCGTATCATGTTTCGCAGTATTTGCATTACGGATTCTTGTAAGCATATCTGCAATCGGATCGCTCATATTCATGATCTAAATATTCCTCCTATCTTAGTCTTTCACAGGGAAGTTCGCCTCGCTAACCTCGACTTTCGCCTGCGGCTCGGTCTCGCTAAGCTCCGCGAACGACTGTTTTTCTAAGTTCATCTTTCGCCTTCGGCTCGGATTCACTAAGAAAAACATGTCACCAACTAGCTTTCTTGACGCCCGGGATCTGGCCTTTGTATGCCAGTTCACGGAAGCAGATACGGCACACGCCGTATTTTCTCAGGTATGCGTGCGGACGGCCGCAGATACGGCAGCGGGTGTACTCCCTGGTGGAGAACTTTGCCGGGCGCTGCTGTTTAATCTTCATAGAAGTTTTTGCCATTGGATTTTCCTCCTAATTATTTCTGAAACGGCATGTTGAATAAGGTCAGAAGCTCACGGGCTTCCTCATCGGTCTTCGCGGTGGTTACGAAAATGATATCCATACCTCTTACCTTGTCAACCTTATCATACTCAATCTCCGGGAAGATCAGCTGCTCCTTGATGCCCAGCGCGTAGTTGCCTCTGCCGTCGAACGCGTTGGGATTGACGCCGCGGAAGTCTCTGACCCGCGGAAGCGCCAGGTTGATCAGACGGTCGGCAAACTCATACATCTTCTCGCCGCGAAGGGTCACCTTGCAGCCGATGGGCATGCCTTCCCTGATCTTGAAGTTGGCGACGGACTTTTTCGCCTTGGTGATGATGGCCTTCTGGCCGGTGATGAGCTCCAGATCCCTGACTGCGGAATCCAGGATCTTCACGTTCTCCTTCGCCTCGCCGACGCCGATATTGATCACGATCTTGTCGAGTTTCGGAACTTCCATGATGTTCTTATAGCCGAACTTCTTGATCATGGCGTCCACCATCTCGTTCTGATACTGTTCTTTTAATCTGGACACGATCTTTGTTCCTCCTCTCCTGATCAGTCAATCACTTTGCCGGTCGCCTTGGCAACGCGGACCTTCTTGCCGTTCTCGATCTTAAAGCCGACTCTCGTTGGCTTGCCGTCGACGACCAGCATTACATTGGAGATATCCAGAGCGGCTTCCTTCTGGACGATGCCGCCGTTGGGATTGCCGGGACCGGGTTTCGAATGCTTGGTCACCATGTTGCAGCCCTCAACTAATACCTTGCCGGTCTTGGTGTCTACATGGAGTACCTTGCCGGTCTTGTCTTTGTCTTTTCCGGTAATGATCTTCACCAGATCGTTTTTCTTGATTTTATGCACAGTCTGCACCTCCCTACAGTACTTCCGGAGCCAGGGAAGCGATCTTCATGAACTGCTTATCGCGAAGCTCCCTCGCAACCGGCCCAAAGATACGGGTCCCTCTCGGTGTCTTGTCATCCTTAATGATGACGGCTGCGTTCTCATCAAAGCGGATGTAGGAACCGTCCTTGCGGCGGACGCTCTTCACGGTGCGCACCACAACAGCCTTCACTACATCGCCCTTCTTTACAACACCGCCGGGCGTTGCATCTTTGACCGTGGCAATGATAATATCGCCAACACTAGCATATCTTCTCACGGAGCCGCCCATAACGCGGATGCAAAGGAGTTCCTTCGCGCCGGTATTGTCAGCGACCCTCAGTCTGGTCTCCTGCTGAATCATGACTTAACTCCTTCCGATCAATTATTTCGCCTTCTCGACGATCTCCACAAGTCTCCATCTCTTGTCCTTGGACAGGGGCCTTGTCTCCATCACCTTCACAGTATCGCCGACGCCGCACTCATTCTTCTCATCGTGGGCTTTCAGCTTGTAGGTTTTCTTCACAATCTTGCCATATAAAGGATGTTTTACGTGGTCCTCGATCGCGACGACAATGGTCTTATCCATCTTGTCGCTTACGACTTTACCGGTACGGGTCTTTCTCAAATTTCTCTCCACGACGTTCAACTCCTCTCTTTCTGAGTAATAACAGTCTGAATCCTGGCAATGTTCTTGCGAACCTCCTTGATTCTGCTGGTGTTGTCCAACTGGTTGGTCGCATTCTGGAATCTTAAGTTGAACAATTCCTTCTTGGCGGATACCAACTCCTCATTCAGCTCTGCAACGGTCTTCCCGTTTAATTCCTGTACATATTTACTCGTCTTCACTGTTATTCACCGCCTTCTAAATCTGCCTTCGAGGCAATCTTACATTTGCAGGGCAACTTGTGCATGGCAAGACGAAGAGCCTCGCGGGCGGTAGCTTCATCAACGCCTGCGATCTCAAACAGCACGCGGCCTGGCTTCACAACAGCTACCCAATACTCCAGAGCGCCTTTACCGGAACCCATTCGGGTCTCAGCGGGCTTCGCGGTGACCGGCTTATCCGGGAAAATCTTGATCCATACTTTACCGCCGCGCTTGATATAACGGGTCATGGCAACACGGGCTGCCTCGATCTGGTTGGACTTGATCCAGCAGGGCTCGACGGCCACAAGACCATACTCGCCGTTGGAAATGGTATTGCCTCTTAAGGCCTTGCCTGCCATGCTTCCGCGGAACTGCTTGCGGCGCTTAACTCTCTTCGGCATTAACATTATCTATCGCTCCCTTCCTTGTTTCCTTTAGCAGGAAGTACTTCGCCCTTGTAGATCCATACCTTAACGCCGATCTTGCCGTAGGTGGTATCTGCCTCAGCGAATCCGTAGTCAATATCTGCTCTCAGGGTCTGCAGCGGAATGGTTCCCTCGCTGTAGAACTCGGTACGGCACATATCAGCGCCGCCCAGACGTCCGGAGCAGGCAGTCTTGATGCCCTTGACGCCGGCTTTCATGGAACGGCTCATGGTGCTCTTCATGGCGCGGCGGAAAGACACACGGCCTTCCAGCTGCTGCGCGATGTTCTCAGCGACCAGCTGCGCGTCGCGGTCCGGTCTCTTGATCTCCTTGATATCGATAAACAGCTTCTTGGGGGTCAGCTTCTGAACTTCACCCTTCAGCTTCTCGATCTCAGCGCCGCCCTTGCCGATGACAACGCCCGGCTTTGCGGTGTAGATGATCACCTTCACGCGGTCGGAAGCTCTCTCGATCTCGATCTTGGAGATGCCGGAATTATACAGTTTCTTCTTCAGAAAAGTTCTGATCTTATGATCCTCGATCAGATTGTCCGCGAAATCGCCTTCCGCGTACCATCTGGAATCCCAATCTTTGATGACGCCGACTCTTAAGCCGTGCGGATTAACTTTCTGTCCCATATTTGCCTCCTATCTCTCATTCAGCACTACGGTGATATGGCTCATTCTCTTCTCGATCCTGTAAGCCCTGCCCTTTGCCCTCGGTTTGATTCTCTTCATAGTCGGTCCTTTGTTGGCGTAGCACTCAGCCACATAAAGGTTCTCCCTGCTCATGTTGTTATTGTTCTCAGCGTTAGCGATCGCCGATTCCAGTAACTTCTTGATCAGTGAAGAGGCGTATCTGGGACTGTATGTCAGGATGCCCAGTGCGGTCTGCACGTCCTTGCCCCTGATGGCGTCCAATACAAAGCATGCCTTCTCAACCGACACGCGGGCGTAAGACAGCTTCGCCGACGGCCTGGTATCTTTCTGGGCATTTCTCTCTCTCTTGATCTGACTTCTATGTCCTTTAGCCATTGCTGTAACCTCCTTTCAATCTTCCGCTTAGCGCTTGGCGGTCTTCTTCTCGTCCTTGCCATGGCCCCTGTAGGTCCTGGTTACGACGAACTCGCCAAGCTTATGGCCTACCATATCCTCAGTCACATAGACCGGAACATGCTTTCTGCCGTCATGAACTGCGATTGTATGACCAACCATCTGCGGGAAGATCGTGGAGCGGCGGGACCAGGTCTTGATCACCTGCTTCTGTCCCGAAGCGTTCATCGCGTCGATCTTCTTCAGAAGATGAGCGTCTGCAAATGGTCCTTTTTTAAGTGAACGTCCCATAAGGTAAATCCTCCTTCAATTATTTAATGGCGCTGCCGTCACGTCTTCTCACGATCAGCTTGTTGGACTGCTTGTTCTTCTTCCTGGTCTTCAGACCCAGAGCGGGCTTGCCCCACGGAGTGGAGGGACCTGGACGTCCGATACCGTTCTTGCCTTCGCCGCCGCCGTGCGGATGGTCATTCGGGTTCATGACAGCACCGCGGACGGTCGGGCGGATGCCCATGTGACGTTTTCTTCCGGCCTTGCCGTAATTGATCAGGTTGTGATCACCGTTGCCCACAACGCCGATGGTCGCGCGGCAGTTGATGGGAACCATTCTCATCTCGCCTGACGGGAGTCTTAAGGTTGCGTACTTGCCTTCTTTCGCCATAAGCTGAGCGGCGTTGCCGGCCGCGCGGACCATCTGGCCGCCCTTGCCGGGATACAGCTCTACATTATGGATCTGGGCGCCGACCGGGATCTCGGAAAGCGGCAGGCAGTTGCCCAGTCTCGCCTCGGCGTGGGGACCGCTCATGACCTTCATGCCGTCGGTCAGCCCTGCCGGAGCCAGGATATAGGACTTCTCGCCGTCTGCGTAGCAGATCAGGGCGATGTTGGCGGAACGGTTCGGATCATACTCGATGCCGATCACGGTCGCCGGAATGCCGTCCTTCTTATTTCTCTTGAAATCTACGATTCTGTACTTGGTGCGGTTGCCGCCGCCATGATGCCGGACCGTGATCTTGCCCTGGTTGTTGCGGCCGGCGTTCTTCTTAAGGGATACGATCAGGGATTTCTCGGGAGTCGTCTTGGTGATCTCGCTGAAATCGGAGCCGGTCATATGCCTTCTGGAAGGTGTATATGGGTTGTAGGTTTTAATTCCCATGATGCTAACTCCTTTCCTTATTAACGCCCTGTTCTTCCGGGCATTCAGGTATACCCGCAGGGTGTTTCATTGTGGATGCCCTGTTTTTCCGGGCATAAAGGGATGCCCGCAGGGTATTCATTGTGGAAACGCACTCGGGCGTTTCCTTGTTAATGCCCGTTTTTCAGGGCATACAGGTATACCCGAAGGGTGTTTCCTTTTATCACGGCGCAGTATAGGTTTTATTATTTTCACCGCTGCCGTATATTCGTTATGCAACAAGCAGGGATCCTGGAAATCGTAAAAGCCGCGTTGTGCTTGCACATAAGCGGGTTTTCGATTTGCAGGAAGCGGGCGGCTGCCCGCGAGCGGGGAAACGCTCCGCGTTTCCGAGTCCCTGCCTCATGCGGCTTAAATTACAGTCCCGAGAAGATCTCGATCTCCTTGCTGTCCTCAGTCAGCCAGACGATGGCCTTCTTGGTCTTCGCCGTCTTGCCGACGCTCATGCCGCGTCTCTTGGTCTTGCCCGGCACATTCAGGGTATTGACCTTCTTCACCTTGGTACCCGGGAACATCTTCTCAACAGCCTCTTTGATCATGGTCTTGTTGGAATCCGGATGAACCAGGAACGTGTATTTCTTGTCAGCCATGCCGTCCATGCTCTTCTCGCTGATGACCGGCTTCAGAATGACGTCGTAATATCTGATATCTGCCATTATGCGTACACCTCCTCGATGCCTGCGACAGCCGCTTTCGTCGCGACTACGGTGTTGTACTTCAGGATATCGTACACATTGATCGTGTTGACCGCGGCGGTCTTGACACCCTGGATATTCCTCGCGGACAGAACGGCGTTCTTATTATCGCCATCCAGAACCACCAGCGCCTTCTCAACCTTCAGGTTGTTAAGAACAGTCTGGAACTTCTTCGTCTTGATCTCGTCGAACTTCATCTCATCCACAACGATGAACTTGTTCTCCTGAACGCGGCTGGTCAGAGCGGACTTAAGAGCCAGTCTCTTCTCCTTCTTGTTCAGCGTGATCGTGTAGTCCCTGGGGCTGGGAGCGAACACAACGCCGCCGCCCTTCCACTGGGGAGCTCTCGTGGAACCCTGGCGCGCATGGCCGGTTTCTTTCTGTCTCCAGGGCTTGCGGCCGCCCCCGGATACCTCTCCGCGGGTCTTGGCTTTCTGCGTGCCCTGACGCTTGTTGGCAAGCTGCGCGACAACCGCCATGTGTACCAGATGCTCGTTGACCTCAACACCAAAGACAGCGTCGTTAAGCTCAAGCGTCCCTACTTCCTTGCCTTCCATATTGTAAACAGATACGTTTGCCATCTGTGTCTTCCTCCTTTCCTGTCAGCCCGTTATTTCCCGACCTTGACAGTCTCTTTCAGCGTTACCAGTGACTTCTTCGGTCCGGGGACAGCGCCCTTTACGAGGATCAGGTTGTTCTCAGCGTCAACCCTGACGATCTCCAGATTCTGCACTGTCACTCTCTTGTGGCCCATGTGACCGGGCATCCCTTTGCCCTTGAACACGCGGCCCGGGGTCGTAGCGGAACCGTTGGAACCCTGATGACGGTGGAACTTGGAACCGTGCGCCATGGGGCCTCTGTGCTGGCCGAATCTCTTGATCGCGCCCTGGTAGCCCTTGCCCTTGGAAATGGCAGTCGCGTCTACCTTATCGCCGGCAGCGAAGATATCAGCCTTGATCTCGTCCTTAACGGAATACTCATCGGCGTTCTCCAGCTTCAGCTCACGGATGTATCTCTTATAGGAAACGCCCGCTTTGTCGAAGTGGCCCTTGACAGGCTTGCTCACCAGCTTCTCTCTCTTGTCCACAAAGCCGACCTGAACCGCCTTGTATCCGTCGTTCTCTTCGGTCTTCACCTGAAGAACGGCGCAGGGGCCGGCCAGAAGGACAGTTACCGGGATCAGAACTCCGTTGTCGCCGAAGATCTGGGTCATCCCGACCTTTGTTGCCAAAATCGCTTTCTTCATTCCTTTTACCTCCTGTTTTGTCTACAGCGGAACGCATGCGCCGGGGCGCCGCGTTCATCCTAGCCTAGAAACAGTCATATAAGTGGAACACTATGACTCCGGCGGACCGGAGATGTTGATTCCTGTGAGGAATAAGTGTTGCTTCTATATAAACTATTCTGGGTCCTTAAATCATCCGCGGACTTTCATCCGCGTCCGCGCCGGGTCCCTGCCGCTCATCCGGCCTCTTCCCGGCGCCGCCCGTGTACGATCATTACTTCGTCTTCATCTTAATGTCGATGTACACGCCGGCAGGCATCTCAAGTCTTGACAGAGCTTCCACCGTCTTCTGGTTCGGAGCGGTGATATCGATCAGTCTCTTGTGGGTCCTCTGCTCGAACTGCTCGCGGGAGTCCTTATCCTTGTGGACTGCGCGCAGGATCGTGACAACCTCTCTCTTGGTGGGCAGCGGCACCGGCCCGCTCACCTGAGATCCCGTCTTCTTCACGGTCTCAATGATCTTCGCAGCAGACTGATCGACCAGCTTGTGGTCATAAGCCTTAAGTGTGATCCTCATTACCTGACTTGCCATAAAAAAAGTCGCCTCCTTTTCGCACTTGTTTGACTAAGTACGACAAGCGGTGACTGTACACGCTTCCGGGTGTGTCGCGGCCCTCAAGGGAACCTCCACCCGCTTTCTACACTCTTGCCTGCAGAAACTACTGTCTGTACAGTGACTTGTCGCCAGTTTTCGCAACTTGACATTCGCTCCACGGAAAACCTGCCTCGCCTCGCGACGGGCAGCAACCTCACGCTTCATCGCTATCATGCCACAGCCTTGTGAGTATATCATACTTTTCTGGGAAATGCAAGGAGTTTTTTCAGATTTTTACGTCGATTTTACGCCGAACCGCATAACAGGAGCCGGATGCTTCCCGCATCCGGCTCCCGGCTTTCTGACTATGTACGCTTCCGTACCCGATCGTATATGACCCGTTCCGGACTATCCTGTCTCTCCGGAAACGGTCCGGCGGAACCCGCTTTACCAGAGGTACGGCGGCTCCGGGGCGACCGAGCCTTCACCATTGTACTCCTCACCGTTCTTCTTCAGGACGATGCCGTTGGTGCCTGTCACAAATTTATTCCCGTCCGCGTCCTTCACGCCGGAAGAACTCTTCGTCACGCGGCCGGATGTATTGACCAGATAATATTTGCCATCCAGATCGATCACCTGATACCGCGTTCCGTCTTCCGCCTTCTGAAGCTTGCCGTTATAATACAGGCTTCCGCTGTACACGCCGGTGTAGCCCCTGCCGGTAGAGGAGAAGTAATAGGTGACGGTGGTGCCGTCTCCCTCCTCGATCTGCTTGCGGCCCGTCAGCGCGGTACGGTCGACCTCATCGAAGTAATAATAGTAGTAATTGTCACTGTCGGCAGCCTTAACCTTCTGAAGCCCGTAGACCGGATTGCCGTTCGCATTAAACAGATACGACTTATTGTTGATCTTCACAAAATCCTTTGTCGTCAGCTCGCCATCCGTCTCAGCGACCTTCGGCCTGCCGTTCTTATCGAAGTAGAACCACTCCACCTCGCTCTCATAATTGCTTGCCAGCCTCTCCGGCGGATACGCCGTATACCATCCGGTCACGACCTTGCCGTCGCTTCCGTAGAAACGGTACTTGCTGATGTCCTCGTCCCCGTCATACGGAACCCAGCCGGTCTGCATCCTTCCGGTGCTGTCAAAGCAGTAATACGCGCCGTCGATCCGCTTCTCCGTATACTCCCGGCTGTCTGTGGGAACATACTTCTTGCCGCTGGAATTGAAATAATACCAGTATGTACCGTCGCCCTCATAGAAGGGATCCGTGTACCAGTAATCATCCGTGTCTTCCGGCGGATACAGACGGCCCCAGCCGGTCACGGCCGCCCCGTCTTCGCCGCAGAAATACATATCATCGTCCACCCAGCCGGTCTCCATGATGCAGTCCGAATCGAAATGATACCATTTGCCGTCGATCTTCTTCCATGACTCGGAGACCGCCTTGCCGTTATCCTGGAAATAATACCAATAGGCCTGATCCGTATTGCCTTCCGGGCTCGTATCCAGCTGACGCCAGCCGCCGGATACCATGATACCGTTCTCGTCCACGTAGTAGACCTCGTCGACCCAGCTGCTCACCGCCATGTGTCCATAGCTGTCCAGATACCTCCACAGGTTATCCGCCCCGCGGCGCCACTCGTTGTAGACCAGATATCCGGAAGTGTCCTCGTAAACCCAGGCGCCGTCTTCCATGGTCCATCCCGCAGCGTGCGAAGTCACGGCCGCACCCAGCGTCAACACAGCCGTCGCCGCCATCAGCAGCACATTCCTTTTCTTCATAACAGTTCTCTCCTTTGTGTTTCATACACTAACCTACTATATATTGTAGCAGGGTGTTATAATTTATGCAACACCTATATCTTTCAATTCTATTACGAATATCCCTCTTTTTACTTTCATTTCCCTCCGCCGCCCCGGTTTACTAACCGGTGAGAACATATAAAAACCTGCGCGGAAGCCATCCGTGAGCTATGGGAAAACCGCTGCGGGAAAACCGGAAAGCGGCTTCTTGACGCCGGCGGAGCTTTTCTATATAATAGGTACAAATAATTTGCGAAAGGCTGGAACGCGTATGTGGCTGGCAGACAGATGGAAAGACTATGAAGTGATCGACTGTTCGAACGGCGAGAAGCTGGAGCGCTGGGGCTCATACCTGCTGATACGGCCGGATCCCCAGATCATCTGGGATACGCCGCGTACCCATCGGGGCTGGAAAAAATGCAGCGGCCACTATCACAGAAGCTCCAGGGGCGGAGGCCAGTGGGAATTCTTCGACCTGCCTCAGCAGTGGTCCATCGGCTACGGGCCGCTGACATTCAACCTGAAGCCGTTCAGCTTCAAGCATACCGGTCTTTTTCCGGAACAGGCGGCCAACTGGGACTGGTTCGGGCAGCTGATCCGCGAAACCGGCCGTCCGGTACGGGTCCTGAACCTGTTCGCTTATACCGGCGGGGCGACGCTGGCGGCCACCGCGGCCGGGGCCAATGTGACCCATGTAGACGCGTCGAAAGGCATGGTCGGCTGGGCGAAGGAGAACGCCAGATCCAGCGGTCTTGAAAACGCGCCGATCCGCTGGCTGGTGGACGACTGCATGAAGTTCGCGGAAAGGGAGATCCGGCGCGGGAGCAAGTACGACGCGATCATCATGGATCCGCCCTCCTACGGCAGAGGACCGAAGGGCGAGATCTGGAAGATCGAGGACGCGATCCATCCGCTGGTAAAGGAATGCGCGAAACTGTTGAGCGATGAGCCGCTGTTCTTCCTGATCAACTCGTACACCACCGGGCTGGCGCCGGCGGTGCTTTCGTATATGCTCTCTCTGGAAGTGAAGAAGAAGTTCGGGGGCGAGGTAGAAGCCGGCGAACTGGGGCTCCCGGTGACGGAGTCGGGGCTGGCGCTGCCCTGCGGAGCGTCGGGAAGATGGTGGAAGGGATAACCTGCCCTGCGGAGCGTCGGAAGATGGTGGAAGGGATAACCTGCCCTGCGGAGCGTCGGAAGATGGCTGAAAGGATGGCAGAGCGTCACTGGCGCTCCGTTTGCATGGAAATACAAACGGAACGTCACTGACGCTCCGTTTGCATGGAAATACAGGAAGGGCGTTATCGGCGCCCTGCCCGCATCGTAAGAAAAGGGATTCGGAAGATAACTCCGAATCCCTTAATTTTACAACACATTTACGATTATTCGATGATCGTAACAACTCTTCCGGATCCGACGGTACGGCCGCCCTCACGGATAGCGAAGCGGAGACCCTGCTCCATAGCTACCGGGTGGATCAGCTCTACGGTCATCTCTACGTTGTCACCAGGCATGCACATCTCAGTGCCGGCCGGCAGCTCGCAGACGCCGGTTACGTCGGTGGTTCTGAAATAGAACTGCGGACGATAGTTGTTGAAGAACGGAGTATGACGGCCGCCTTCATCCTTGGTCAGGACGTAAACCTGAGCCGTGAACTTGTGATGGCACTTTACGGAACCGGGCTTTACAAGGCACTGGCCTCTCTCGATCTCAGTTCTCTGAACGCCGCGCAGCAGGGCGCCGATGTTGTCGCCAGCCTGAGCCATATCAAGCAGCTTACGGAACATCTCGATACCGGTTACGACGGTCTTGCGGGTGTCCTCGCTGATACCAACGATCTCGACTTCCTCATTCAGCTTCAGGGTACCACGCTCTACACGGCCGGTAGCAACCGTACCACGGCCAGTGATCGTGAATACGTCCTCGACAGGCATAAGGAACGGCTTGTCGGTCTCACGCTGCGGATCCGGAACCCAGCTGTCAACAGCATCCATCAGTTCAAGGATCTTGTCGCCCCACTCGCTGGAGGTATCCTCAAGAGCCTTCAGAGCGGAACCCTGGATGATCGGCGTATCGTCGCCCGGGAACTCATACTCGTTCAGCAGGTCGCGGATCTCCATGTCGACCAGTTCGAGCAGTTCGGGATCATCAACCATGTCGCACTTGTTCATGAAAACTACGATATAGGGCACGCCTACCTGACGGGACAGAAGGATGTGCTCTCTGGTCTGAGCCATAACGCCGTCGGTAGCGGCAACAACCAGGATCGCGCCGTCCATCTGAGCTGCGCCGGTGATCATGTTCTTAACATAGTCGGCATGTCCTGGGCAGTCAACATGGGCGTAATGCCTCTTCGCAGTCTCATACTCTACATGGGCGGTAGAGATCGTGATTCCACGCTCTCTCTCTTCCGGAGCCTTGTCGATCTTATCGAACTCAACATACTCGCCGGTGCCGTTCCTGTCATGCAGGGTCTTGGTGATCGCAGCGGTCAGAGTGGTCTTGCCATGGTCTACGTGGCCGATGGTACCAATGTTGCAATGCGGCTTGGTTCTCTCAAATTTTGCTTTTGCCATTTTCTAAAGTCCTCCTTTATTAACCCCTTCCGGGCTTCATGTTGCCGGCGCCGTCTGACGCCAAATTTAGATTACAGGCTAGAACCTATTATATGCTATATCGCCAGGTTTTTCAAGCCTATTCTGAAACAAAAATAACGAATCAAACGGGTTTATCTGCCCTTTTTCTCTGTGATGACCTTCTCCTGCACGGACTTGGGCACCTGCTCATATTTCTCGAAGAACATAGAGAAATTGCCTCGTCCCTGAGTCGCGGAGCGAAGGTCCGTAGAGTAGCCGAACATCTCAGCCAGCGGTACGAACGCTTTGATCATCTTGCCGCCGCCGATGTCCTCCATGCCCTCGATGCGTCCGCGGCGTGAATTGATATCGCCGATGACGTCGCCCATATACTCTTCAGGCATGGTCACCTCAACCTTCATGATCGGCTCCATCAGCACGCATCCGGCCTTCTGCATCGCGTCCTTGAACGCCATGGATCCGGCAATGTGGAATGCCATCTCGCTGGAGTCTACCTCATGGTAGGAACCGTCAAATACAGTCGCGTGAACGCCCAGCACCGGGAATCCGCCCAGGATACCGGACTTCGCCGCTTCCTCGATGCCCTCGCCGACCGCCGGGATATATTCCTTCGGGATGGCGCCGCCGACAACCTCGGAATCGAACTTGAAGGTCTCTTCCGCGTTGGCGTCCATGGGCTCGAAACGCACTTTACAATGTCCGTACTGTCCGCGGCCGCCGGATTGTCTGGCGTACTTGCTGTCCACCTCAACGGCCTTGGTGAAGGTCTCCTTATAAGCAACCTGGGGAGCGCCGACATTGGCCTCCACATGGAACTCACGAAGCAGTCTGTCGACGATGATCTCCAGATGCAGCTCGCCCATACCGGAAATGATGGTCTGGCCGGTCTCCGGATTGGTGGATGTGCGGAACGTCGGATCCTCCTCCGCCAGCTTCGCCAGCGCCTCGCCCATCTTGCCCTGGCCGGCTTTGGTCTTAGGCTCGATGGCGATGTCGATAACCGGCTCCGGGAACTCCATGGACTCAAGGATCACCGGGGACTGCTCGTCGCAGATGGTATCGCCGGTGGTCGTGATCTTAAAACCGACAGCCGCGGCGATGTCGCCGGAGTAAACCTTGTCAAGCTCCTGACGCTTGTTGGCGTGCATCTGAAGGATACGGCCAACGCGCTCTTTCTTGCCCTTCGTCGCGTTCAGCACGTAGGAACCCGCGTTCATTGTGCCTGAATACACGCGGAAGAACGCCAGCTTGCCGACGAACGGGTCGGTCATGATCTTGAACGCCAGAGCGGAGAACGGCTCCTCATCGGAGGAGTGTCTCTCGATCTCATTGCCGTCCAGATCCACGCCCTTGATGGACGGGATGTCCGTGGGGGCCGGCATATACTCCAGAACCGCGTCCAGCATCTTCTGTACGCCTTTGTTCCTGTAAGCGGAACCGCAGCATACCGGAACCGCCGTGCACTCGCAGGTTCCCTTCCGGAGCGCCGCCTTCAGATCTTCCACAGAAGGCTCCTCGCCCTCCAGATACTGCATCATCAGATCGTCGTCCAGCTCGCAGATCTTCTCGATCAGCTCGGTGCGGTAAAGCTCCGCCTCGTCCTTCATATCTTCCGGAACGTCTGTGATCGTGATGTCCTCGCCCTTATCATCATTGTAGATGTAAGCCTTCATCTCGAACAGATCGATGATCCCTTTGAAATCATCCTCTTTGCCGATGGGCAGCTGCAGGCAGATGGCGTTCTTGCCGAGTCTGGTGCGGATCTGATCCACGGCTCCGTAGAAATTGGCGCCCATGATGTCCATCTTGTTGATAAACGCCATACGGGGAACGTTATAGGTGTCCGCCTGACGCCACACATTCTCGGACTGGGGCTCCACGCCGCCCTTCGCGCAGAAGACGCCTACGGCGCCGTCCAGCACGCGCAGGGAGCGCTCTACCTCGACGGTAAAATCCACGTGTCCGGGAGTGTCGATGATATTGATCCGGTGCTCCAGAGCGCCGGGCTTCGGCTTTCCGTTCTCCTGTAAGGTCCAGTGGCAGGTGGTAGCGGCGGAAGTGATCGTGATCCCTCGCTCCTGCTCCTGCTCCATCCAGTCCATGGTAGCCGTACCCTCGTGAGTGTCACCGATCTTGTAGTTCACTCCGGTGTAGTACAAAATACGTTCTGTCAATGTGGTCTTACCCGCATCGATATGGGCCATAATTCCGATATTCCTGGTCCGCTCTAACGGATATTCTCTTCCAGCCAATTGTGTCTCCTCCTAAACCATTAGAACCTGTAATGCGCAAACGCCTTGTTCGCCTCTGCCATCTTGTGCATATCTTCTTTTCTCTTCACAGAAGCGCCGGTATTGTTCGCGGCATCCATAATCTCGTTGGCCAGTCTCTCCTCCTGGGTCTTCTCGCCCCTCTTGCGGGAGAACATGGTCAGCCAACGGAGCGCCAATGCCTGCCGTCTCTCCGGCTTCACCTCCAGCGGCACCTGATAGGTAGCGCCGCCGACACGCTTCGCCTTGACTTCCAGCACCGGCATGATGTTGTTCATCGCTTCCTCGAATACTTCAAGAGCGTCCTTGCCGGTCTTCTCAGCCACACGGTCAAAGGCATGGTATACGATCTTCTGGGCAACACCCTTCTTGCCGTCCAACATGATGTTGTTGATCAGCTTCGTCACTACTTTATTATTGTAGATCGGGTCCGCCAATACATCTCTCTTCTGAGTATGTCCTTTACGTGGCACGTTACTTCCCTCCTTAACTAAATACGTTAATTCATCGGTACTCACATATCCCCGCACGCGGCACGCTTCCGCGGTCCGCCGTGCGCTGTGGCATAAAATGTGTCCATGCCCGGTCAGTATCTATTATTCCCTGCAACCAACAGGTACAATATCACGAATCCGGGATTACTTACACTTTATAACTTGTTGTGGTACACAGTTGCTTCGGTTACTGCTTACTTTTTGGCCTTCGGCCTCTTCGCGCCGTACTTGGAACGGGCCTGCTTGCGGTTGGCAACGCCGGCGGTATCCAGAGTACCCCTGATAATGTGGTAACGGGTACCGGGCAGATCCTTAACACGGCCGCCGCGGATCAGGACAACGCTGTGCTCCTGAAGGTTGTGGCCTTCGCCGGGGATGTAGCTGGTAACTTCGATCCCGTTGGAAAGACGCACACGGGCGATCTTACGCAGCGCAGAGTTCGGCTTCTTCGGTGTGGCGGTCTTAACGGACGTGCACACGCCTCTCTTCTGCGGAGAAGAAAGATCCGTGGACTTCTTCTGCAGCGAATTATAGCTCTTCTGCAGCGCCGGAGCCGTAGACTTCTTGACGGAAGTCTGTCTTCCCTTCCTCACTAACTGGTTGAATGTTGGCATTCGTTTCACCTCCTGTGATATTGTGTCTGTGGTTGCTGTATATCAGCTTTTGCGCGCAAAAACACGGCATGTTTTCGCACGCCTTCCCATTATAAACAGATTCCGGCTGAATGTCAAGGAAAAAATTACGCATAGCTGTGAATGCCGGTAAAACTACGCATAGCTGTGAATGCCCGGAATAAATGTATTGACGCCGATATAGGTAAACAGAACGCACACAAACCCGACCGCCGCGAACCACGCCGCCCGTTTTCCGCGCCAGCCCTTGTTCATCCTCAGATGCAGATACAGCGCGTAAATGATCCAGGTGATCAGAGACCAGGTCTCCTTCGGATCCCATGACCAGTAGCTCCCCCAGGCGCGCTCCGCCCAGATGGAACCGCTGACGATCACAAATGTAAGGAACAGAAATCCCAGAGACACCGCGCGGTAGCTGATGACGTCCAGCCGGTCATAGTCCGGAATATACTTCCGCCAGAAATCGTGGTTCTCGCGCCCCTGCTTTAAAAGGAACATCAGCGACACGGCGAAAGAGACGCCGAACGCGCCGTAGGAAATGATAGCGGCGGACACATGGATGCCCAGCCAGCTGCTTCTGAGGGCCGGCATCAGTTCCCGGACCTCCCTGCTCTGCATGGCCGCGTAGCCGATCAGAAGGAAGATCACCGGCGTCACGAACGTGCCCAGGGCCAGGAAATGGTATTTGTGCGCGAAGATCAGGAAGCACAGGCAGATGCCCCACGCGAAGCTGGTGGCAAACTCGTACTGGTTTGTCAGCGGCAGACGTCCGGCGCCGATCCCCCTTACGACGAGGGCCGCCGTGTGAAGCGCGAACGCCGCGGTAATGATCCATCCGGCGACGCGCGCGGCTTTCTCATTCTTCATGGCGAAGAAAATGAAATACAGCGCCATCGAGACCAGATAGAGGATCATGACTATAGTAAATAATGTATTTTCAACCGCAAAAAGTGTGCTGCTGTCCATTTTCTCACTCCTTATTCTTTCCGGCCGTCACCGGAACGCTCCTGCTGCGTTTCCCGGCCGCCGGCGCTCTCCCGTTGTGTTTCCCGGACGTCACCGGCGCTCTCCTCCGGCTTCGCGCCGCATTTTGCCAGACTCTCCTGAAAATACGCCCCTGCACGCCGGCTCTTTCCCGCCAGGGCCCAGGTCCCGTCGGCCCGGCGCACCGCCCAGACTTCCTCAGGCGGCAGATAGAACGCCAGGATCAGCGATACCATGACGAGCAGGCCGCCTACCGCCGTCACCGGCGTAAACGGATCCCGCTTGATCTGGATCAGCGTGTACTGCCGCGGATCCGTAAACAGGATCCCGTAATCCTCCACCGTGATGATCTGGCCCTCCGTCAGCACATTCATGCCCAGGATCTGATCGTGGTAATAAAGCGTATACAGATACCCCGGATTGTTAAGCGCGGAGGACAGGGTCACGGGCATGCCGTCCGCTCCCCGGGCGTAGTCCGGATAAAAAGCGTTCAGCGCCACCGTCAGTCCTTCCATATCCTCCACCGCCGCGTATTCCCCGGCGCAGAGCACGCCCTCCTGAAGCAGTTCATTTCCTTTATAGATCCGCACGTCAGCCGCCCACCCGGTAGAGTTCTGATAGAATTTCATACCGAAAAGGGAAAGGGGATGGTTGACGCTGACCGTACCGGAAACGCTTTCCTGCTGCCGGCCGGTTCCGGCCGCGGAACGCGACACCGTCAGCGCTGTTTCGTACTGCTCCACCGTATCGTCCTCTCGCAGCTTCACCTGAAAATCATCGATCCGCAGTTCATAACCGGTATCTCCGATCGGTTTCGCCTGACCGGGAACGCCGTAGACCGTATACTGGGACTGGAACATCTGCCCCAGCCCGAAGCCGGCAATGATCACCAGCATCCCCAGATGGCACAGCCAGGCGCCCCAGACGCCGAACCGGCGTCGGACCGCGTAGCGGGTGGGGACAGGCCCCGACACTGCGGCGCCGGACGGGTCCGCAGCTTGCGTAACGCCCCGCGTCACATTTTTAAATCCCAGTCTCCGGAATATCTCTTCCGGATCCTCATCCGTAACCGCCGCCGGCACGCCGTCCCATTCAGCGATCCGTTTCACGGCGGTAAATCCTTCTTTCATCCGTTTCATCAGCGCGGGAAAACGCAGCACATTGCAGGCCAGAAGATTCGCGCACAGAAACAGAGTCAGTCCCACGAACCACCAGCAGTGGAACACATCGTCCAGTCCGAACAGCAGGACCGCCCCCGCCAGGGATTCCGGATAATTCGCCGTGTAGTAAGCCGCCGTCTGCCCCTGCGGGATCAGGCTTCCCGCCGTGCAGACCAGGGCCAGCACGATCAGCAGGATGACAGCGCATTTCATCGAACACAGAAAGCGGCCGGCCTTCTTTATCGGTTCCATCTCATTCTCCTTTGCCGCAGCGGCCATTCCGCGCGCCGCTGCCAGGCACCTGTTACGGTGCAAAACAAGGGCCGGCAGTCAAGCCCCCGGCCCTCTTCCATCACTAAAAATATTCCGGCTTCTTCATCAGACGCCCAGAAGACCCAGGGCCTCCGCCGTCAGCTCCTCGCATTTGTCCAGGCATTTCCGGGCCAGCGCCGAATTGTGGGCGCCTTCGCTGTTCTCCACATAGCAGAAATCCCAATACCACTGGGCGCTGCGGTACAGCGACCGGACCTCATTCAGCTGATCCTCGCTCATCTCACCGGCGGCGACAGCCGCAGCCAGCGCGTCTTTAAGCTCTGCCAGCTTCTGCCCCAGCTCCGTCTCACGCCCTGTGATCTCTGTCTGGATCTCTTTCACCTTCGCGGTCATATCCGTCTCTCCGTGGCACTGCGCGCAGGTATCCAGGATCGCCTGATTCGCCAGCGGGCTTTCCCATTTATGGCTGGTATAGGTCTTGCCCTTCTCCGTCACGACAGCCATATGGCAGTCGGCGCAGCTCATGCCGAAGCCCACATGGGCGCTTCCCGCGCCGAGATACGTCTCAAACTCCGGATGCTGGGCCTTAAGCATAGCGGTTCCGGTGCTCTCCTGCGTCCAGTCGGAGAAGCCCATCTCGTCATAGTACGCCAGGATCTCTTCCGGATCCATGGCTGCCACACTCGTGTACGGCATCTTGGTCTCTTTCGTATCCGGGTCGAAATAATACTCGATATGACACTGGCCGCAGGACAGGGTGGACGGATCGATCTGATCCATCTCGCTGCCCAGGGCATTCGTTACATAGGAATGCGTCACAACCAGCCGGCCGCCGTTGCCCGCCTGGTTCTCATGGCAGTTGTAGCAGCTGATATTCTCAACCATCTGCGCGTGGGTCTCGTTAAAGTCATACTTGTAGGCCTCCACGCCCATATCGTTCACCAGCTTGGTATAATCCGGCGTCTTGCAGGTCAGGCAGTTGGCCAGCGGATGGGGCCGCTCCGTCTCCGCCACATCCTCAAGCGTATAGGTATGGGCGACGGCGCTGGTATAGTCCTTCGCGAAGCCAAAGCCTTCGTAGAGAGATACGATATACGGATCTTCCTCCGTATACGCGATCCGGTAATTATTGTCATCATTCGCCCGGTAAGACGCCACGATCTCCGGATAAACGGCTTCCCACTCATCCGCGGAGATCACGCCGTTGGCTCTCGCGGCCGCCGGGGCATCCACCTGCCTGTACACGATCACTCCCGCCGGAGCCGGTATAACGGCCTCCAGCGCTTTCTCGACCGGGCCCGCCGCGGCAACCACCACGACCGCCGCCGCGGCCATCACTGCCAGTCCTATAAAATTCTTCTTATTCGAATCTGTCTTTCGCATCGTACCGTCCTCCCAAAAGATGACGCTTCTTTCTGTTATTCTACACGACATTGGGAATAAAGTCAATGCGTAAAACGCTCACTCCCGCGTTTTCCGCGCGGCATTTTCACGGCCCGGGCAGCCCCCGGCGCCGCCCGCTGAAACATTTCCCAGGCGGCTTACGCTGCATCCCCCGGCGCAGCCGCCCGCCGCGCCGCATCCAGCGCATCCAGCGCATCCAGAACAGCCCGAGCAGCCCGAGCAGCCGGTCTTTCCGGCCCGGAGGTCCTTCACTTTCTTCACAAGGATCGCGGCTACCGCGCCGCCGATCAGCAATATGATCACAAAATCCGCCATTTCGTGTCCGCCTCTCTTTCTTCGATACGATTATAGCGCTGTTAGCCGCGGGTGTCAATAATTTTGAGAATGATTTTCATTTATTTCCAAATCATATATTTTCGTGCCACTTGACGTATTCCGAAAAAAGCTTCATAATAAAGCTATTGAAACAGAACTCGAGGCGTGGCTGGGATTCCTGGCATTCGACGATCTGAAACGGATCTGGGAGATCAGCCGCTTTGACCCGATATTCGGGGAGATGTACCACGACCTGTCCGAATACCGGAAAGATATCACGGAGGTGCTCGGAGTGTTCTCAGAAATACTATATGAGATGGACGTAGAAGCCGCGAAGTACCAGAGCAGCCAGGAGAAGAAGAAGCTGCGGAAGGAGCTGTCGCAGCAGGCTCAGGTCATAGAGAATCTGACCACGGAGAACCAGCGCCTGCACCAGCTCCTGGCAGCGGCCGGAATCTCAATTCCTGACTCAGGCAGCAACGCATAATCCCATATGATAAATTGAAGCGCGCAGGTTTTCTTCCCACGCGCTTCATTTCGCTTTATAGACCGTATTCCTTCAGGCGAACCGCCCGTATTTCATTTACTCGGTATCTTTCTTCCGAAATCCCAGACTGCCGAACACTCCCATCATTCCAATCGCTAATACTGCCATCAGGGCCGCCGCTCCGATCGGTCTGTTATCTCCGGTTTCCGGTGCGCCGGATAACGGTACATCCTCATCATCGATGACGATCAGCGCACCGTCTGCCAGCGGGACCGCTGCATCCTCGATCTGAATCGGGGCAGGCCCTAACGGAGTTTCATTGTCCTGAATTTCCGTGGTGCTTCCCGGACCGGGTCCCGGAGTCGGAGAAGGAGTCGTGCCCCCGGTACTTCCGCCTCCGCTGGGAGGATTGGGATTCGTCGGCTCAGGCTCGGTGGGCTCAGGATTCGTCGGCTCAGGAGTTCTGACATAATATACATTAATTTCTATATTTTCCGTCAGCGTTCCCTGCGCCTGCGGCGTCTGACCCTCGACAGTCTGATAGCTATCGATCTGATATCCCTCAATCTGCTGATTCAGCAGATCGCTGATATCATACGCCTCATTCTCGCTGCCGGTATACTTCCCGTCTTCTGCCAGCGTTTCATTCGTATCCTTCTCGAGGTAATGTACCGTAATTCCGTAACTGTCACGGCTGAGCTTCGGCGTCGCTACTGCATTGGCCGCTTCATTTTCTCCGAAAGCCCATACTTCCGCATCTCCGGTATTCGTGTCCAATTCACCGGACAGATACTTTCCTGCGGCGTCCGGCTTCAGATTCTCCGTGAAGGTCAGCGTATACAGGGTATTGGCCAGCGCCGGCAGCTTCCAGGTAATCACATCGTTTCCGTCAGCATCCTTGCTGAAGCTTACGGAAGACAGCTCGCCTGAAAGCACGGTCGCCTCTCCGTCCGCATTGTAACTTCTCGCCACAACGCTCGCCGCGTCAAGATCAAAATCCGCTCCGACCGTATCCGTTACCGTGAATGTGCCGTATGCGGCAGCGATTGCTGCATTTACCGCATCGTTGAAGGATCCGGTGTCCTCCGCCCGGAAATAATATTCCGGAGCGCTGGCGATCTGACGCATCATGGTCTCTTCTGCCAACGCAGTTGACTTATCTGCCTGCAGGACAGAGAAAATCTCAACATTCGGTATGGCTTTGACAGCATCAACAGCAGTCTTAATATCTCCTTCATACGGAAGAGGCGTGTTGTTAATCATGGGCACACCATCGGAAATAAAGATGATCTCCACCTCTCTGCTCGAATCATCGCGGTTCTCAATCATTTCTTTTGCTTTGTCAAAAGCCCGCGTATAACTCGTACATTCTATATAGGAAGAACCTGTCGATACGAACTCAATCAGCCCGCTTTCATCTTTAGTAAATGTAACCTCATCTACACTGCCCTTATGTCCCTCATCATAGATAGTCGGCTCGGCAGGGCCTCCGAAAGTAATGATTCCAACGCGGTTGTCATATCCTTTATCAAACAGATCCTCAATCAGATCGATCGTCTTAAACTGGATATTGTATAATTTAGAATCCTTATAATTCGCCGGATACGCAATCGATCTGCTGTAATCCAGCAAGAACAAAATATCTTTCCCCGGAGTCGTCGAATGAGAGAACTGCAGCTCTATCTCCGCCTTTGTCTTAGCATCATCTGCCCATCGGGCCGATTTCGTTATCTGTGTCTGTCCAGGTTCTGTACTGTTCTGATCCCCTGCTTTGTTGATCCATCCTTCCGGAACAGACAGTTCAGATGTTGTGATCGGGCTTAACTGGAAAGAATGGTTCCACAAACTCTTCATTCTGTCGATCAGCTTCGGCATCTTGCTGAACACATTGCTATACGCGAGCGTCAGGTCGCTATTCTCCGGTATATCAATAACAACCGATGTTTTTCTTCCTTTAGCCATAGAAAATGCATTCGCACCTATAAACTTGCAGGAATCAGGAATCTGGATATTTCCCAACCGTAAAAGAGAATTATAAAAAGCCTGTGTTCCTATTCGCTCCACTCCGGACATTTCCAAGTTAGTCAGATTTCCAATCGTCGAAAACGAATTCGCCCCAATCGTTTTGACATTTTTCAATGTCAATTTTCCAGGTATCAAATTCCCGGCACTGTCTTTGTAACCATCGAAATCGCCGTTGCCGAGGTTCGTGCACTGATAGAATGCTCCTACGCTGACATCTTCGCTGCTGTCTTCCGCAAAATCACCGATCTGCTCTACATCTTCTAAAGAAGCAACCGCCAGACATGTACAGTGATGAAAAGCGCCGCATCCAATCTTTCCAACATTTTTCAGAGCAACTTCATTTAGAGCAGTACAGTTAGCGAAAGCATTATCTCCAATGCTCAGAACATTTGTCAGCTCAACAATCTTTACTGTGCTCTTATACGGTATCGAGCTAAAGGCATTATCGCAAATCGAAATCCTCTTCTCTCCAGAAGTACATATCTTAGTGATTTCATTTGCAAATGCAGCCCACGGATGATCAGCTCCAATTGTTGTAACATCGCCGGTCAATGTCAATGTCCCCGTTGCGGGATCAAACGACCAACCGTCACCTGATGCGTCCGTATAATAGAATGTCACTTCAACCGGTCTGGTAAACTCCTCACCTCCGGCCCCAGGCAAATCTCTGCCTATATCATCAATACTATTTCCACTGTATACTTTCCCTTCGAAAGTCCTCTGAAGGGCAATTAACCTCGGATCGTCTTTTTTCAGCGTATCGTTTGGCTTAGCTGTCTTTTTAGACGCATCTGTCTCAGACTGATATTTCTCGTACTCGGCCAGATATTCGTCGGACTTGGACAGATATATATATTCTTTTATAGGAGTAAATGTTTCATCCCCTTGCGCCTCATGCGTGAGTATCAAATACCAGCCGTCATCTTGGTCACCTTTCCAGACGGCTTTGATTTTTTCCGCAAACGAAGTTCTCACATTTGTATAGTTTGTATCTAATGCCGTTGTATTCGTTCCCAGTTCAGCATGCGCATTCTGTTGGGCCGGGGTAAGTTTCTTATACAAAGTAACCGCTTCTTCTATATTGTTCACCGTTACATCACCGAAAGCTTCCACTTCCTCCACGACTGCATAGTAAGCCGCCACCGCCTCAAGATACTCCGCCGTAACGGTCACAGTATTTTCTTTCTGCAGATTCGAGAGCGTATACGTATACGTTCCGTCTTTTGCCTGCGTTTCTTGACAAGCAACCTCCTCAGGAGTGACCACAGCGCTGACCCTATAATATTTGTTCGGCGTCACCGTAAGTGTAAAACTCTCGCCCGTAGAAACCGCATGAGTCCCCGCTTCGGGATCCGTGTCTGCAATCCCATCGTCACTTGCGACCACAACTGTAACCTCCACAGCATCCGAAGGCGTCGCCGTAGGCGCACTCGGCTCCTCGGCTCCGTCAGTTGTCCCTTCGCCCGCTGCTTCGGGATCCGCGCCAAGCAGCGTCTCTTCCGGGCCGGCCGTTGTCCCTTCCGTCGTCTCTGTCGGGGTATCAGACGAAACTTCTTCTTTTGGTTCCGCCGTATTCTCCTCTGTCACGTTCCCTCCGCCCTGATCGGTCTCCTCGATCTTCGGCTCCGTTTCCTCTGTCTCTCCGGCCGTCTGTCCTGTAAGCGGTTCATCCGCATAAGATGTCTGCATACCCGCGCCCACATTCGACAGCACCAGCGCAACCGCAAGCATGAGCGCTGTGAAGCGGGCAGATTTCTTTGAAAGACCTCTCCTTACCTTCATCTTGATCTCCTCTCCTTAACAATTACCAATCGCTGGTAACCTTATTGTTAATGCCATTATACCGAGATGTCGGTCTCGTAAGCGGTCTCGCAATGTTGAAATATCACATTTTTTTAAATTTTTATCCCGTCATTGTTTTCCTCCGCGAACGCTTCCTCCAGTTCCTGCGTCATCGCGGCGTGATACCAGAGTTCCCCGGGATCGTCGGAAAGCTCGCGATAGAGGGCCTCGATGCGGGCGAAGACGATCGCGCAGTCTTCCTTCTCCCGGACATCGGTCAACAGCACGATATAGTGCCGGTTGCCGTAGCGGGTGTAGGCGTCTCCCTTACGCAGAGCGCCGCCGACAGCCGCTTTCAGAATATCCATCTGATCCTGCGCATTCTTTCGGCCCTGGCATTCAAGCGTCATGAAGAGAAGCATGGCGCGGGGATCATGGCGTTTTCGGCCGCGCACCAGCACACGGCAGTGATCGATGAAGCTGGGATAAGTGCAGTAGTAGGCTCCCGTCGCCTGATCCTGCGTGAAAATGGTCTTGATGACATTTCCCTCATGCCCCATGAAGATCCGGTCCATCGTCTTCCAATTGGAAAGCGTCCTGGTATCGTGCCGGTGAAATGCTTCCTTCAGCTTCATTTCCTCAAAGCACCGCTGCATCTCCTCCATGGGCGGATTGCCCATATCGCGGGCATACATTTCCATCGTATCGTTATAGACGGCAAACGCCTCCTCATAGCGGTACATCTCCAGATTACAGCGGATCTGACAGACCTGCCAGTTGTCATAGGGATAGATCGCCGCCGCCCTGGAATAGAGCGCCAACAGATCCATATAATTATTGTGCAGCTGGTACTCGTGCTCCAGCCAGCTGATCGTACGGTAATACATGGATTTTAAATGATTGTCCTGACTTACGATCCAGGAACAGCCCAGATTCATCGGAAGGAGCTCCCCAGTATAGGCGCGGTTAGCCGCTTCATAGAGACTGATGAGAAATGAATTCCTGTCTGCGGGAACGATACCCCCCCGAAGCTGCTTTCCTGCGCGGCCGCCTCTGTCTCAGCCCTGTTCACCAGTTCCGCAAAGCGGGCCGCGTCGGTTTCCGTCGGAATCTGTGATGTAAAACGGCATACGCCGTCCCTGGTCTCCACGAAGCTCTCTCCGGGAAGACCGGCCGCGCTTAATACCGCCTTCAGGCGGTAAATGACATTATTCAGGCTGCGTTTGCGATTGACCGCATCCGAACTCTCGTCCCAGCCATAGAGATTGTCGATCAGCTCGTTCTTGGCGATGCCGTCCGGACCGGCAGTCAGAAGGATCTGAAGCAGTCTGGCTGCCTTGGAGCTCTCCATCTTATTGAGCAGCACGGGCCGGTCTCCATAATACATGGAAAAACCGCCCAGGAGCTGTGCTTTTAATACTTTCATCCTGATACCCCCATTTTATACTTACAGGGCCGCCCCTCGCGGAGCGGCCCTGCTATAAAGCCTTCGCTGTCACATCTTCATTGTCCTGCCGCCGGCTGCATATCTGTTATTCCGCCGCCGGATCGGCTCCGTCAGCGCTGTCCGTTTCGGCTTCCTCAGCATCCAGATCTTCCAGACCGTCGTCCATTCCGGCCAGCTCCTCCTCCGTCAGGTCGTCCTCCTCGTCGTCATCTATGCTGTCCAGCGCCTCCGACGTTTCCTCTTCCAGAGCCTCATCCCCGAATTCACCGTCTTCATCGCTGAGTTCGATCTGGCTGTCCTTGTTGAAATCGGTGTTCAGCGCCACAGAACGGTAACGCTTCATACCGGTGCCTGCCGGGATCGGCTTGCCGATCAGCACGTTCTCTTTCAGGCCGATCAGGTGATCGATCTTGCCGTTGATGGCCGCCTCGGTCAGAACCTTGGTGGTCTCCTGGAAGGACGCGGCGGACAGGAAGGAATCCGTGGCAAGGGACGCCTTGGTGATTCCCAGCATGACCTGCTTGCCGACCGCCGGCTGTTTGCCTTCCGCCAGCAGTCTCTCGTTCATGTCCTCGAACTCCAGTACATCCATGGATACGCCGGGCAGCAGTTCGCTGTCTCCGCTCTCCTCCACGCGCACCTTCTTCAGCATCTGGCGAACGATGATCTCAATGTGCTTGTCGTTGATCTCCACGCCCTGCAGACGGTAAACTCTCTGCACCTCGCGGAGCATGTAATCCTGAACGGCGCGGACGCCCTTGATCCGCAGGATATCATGCGGATTTACGCTTCCTTCCGTCAGCACATCGCCGGACTCAATCTCCTGACCGTCCGTCACGCGAATGCGGGAGCCGTAGGGGATCAGATACGTCTTGGAATTGCCGGTCTCATTGTCCGTAACGACCACTTCGCGCTTCTTCTTGGTATCCTTGATGGACACGACGCCGGGGATCTCGGTGATGATCGCCAGACCCTTGGGCTTACGGGCCTCGAAAAGCTCCTCGACACGGGGAAGACCCTGTGTGATATCGCTTCCGGCCACGCCGCCGGTGTGGAAGGTACGCATGGTCAGCTGGGTGCCGGGCTCGCCGATGGACTGGGCGGCGATAATGCCGACCGCCTCGCCGACCTGGACCGGCTGTCCGGTCGCCAGGTTCGCGCCGTAGCACTTGGAGCAGACGCCGATGTGGCACTTGCAGGACAGGACGGTGCGGATCTTCACGCTCTTCCTGCCGGTCTTCTCCAGCACCGCCGCGACTGCCTCCGCGCGGGCCGGCGTACACATATGGTTCGCTTTCACAACTACCTCGCCGGTATCCGGATCGGTGATCGTCTCAGCGATAAATCTTCCTGTCAGTCTCTCCTTGAGAGTCTCGATCGTCTCCTGGCCGTCCATGAACGCCTTGATCTCCATATAGGGGATCTCCTTGCCTTCACAGCAGTCCACCTCGCGGATGATCAGGTCCTGGGATACGTCCACCAGACGTCTGGTCAGGTAACCGGAGTCGGCGGTACGCAGCGCCGTATCGGACAGACCCTTGCGGGCGCCGTGGGCGGAAATGAAATACTCCAGAACATCCAGGCCTTCACGGAAGTTGGACTTGATCGGCAGCTCGATGGTATGTCCGGTCGTATCCGCCATCAGTCCGCGCATGCCGGCCAGCTGCTTGATCTGCTTATCGGAACCGCGGGCTCCGGAGTCAGCCATCATAAAGATATTATTGTATTTATCCAGGCCGGACAGCAGATCGTGCGTCAGCTGATCGTCCGTATTCTTCCAGGTCTCGATGACTTCTTTGTAGCGCTCTTCCTCGGTGATCAGACCGCGGCGGTAGTTCTTGGCGATGCGGTCCACCGTCGCCTGCGCGTCCGCGATCAGCTTCGGCTTGCTCTCCGGAACGGTCATGTCGGAAATGGACACCGTCATGGCAGCCTTGGTGGAATACTTGTAGCCGATGGCCTTGATCGCGTCCAGGGTCTCGGCCGTCTGGCTGGCGCCATGGACAAGGATGACCTTCTCAAGGATCTGCTTGCACTGCTTCTTGCCTACGTGGAAATCCACCTCCAGCTTCAGCTCATTGCCCGGAATCGAACGGTCCACGAAGCCCAGATCCTGCGGGATGATCTCATTGAAAATGAAACGTCCCACGGTGGATTCGATGATCGAATTCTTCTTCTCGCCGTTCACTACGCCGGTAACGCGTACCTTGACGCGGGAGTGCAGCGTAACAGCGCCGTTCTCATAGGCCAGGATCGCCTCGTTGGGGCTGCGGAAGATCATTCCCTCGCCCTTGGCGCCGGGTCTCTCCTGGGTCAGGTAGTAGATACCAAGGACCATATCCTGGGACGGAACCGCCACAGGGCCGCCGTCCGACGGCTTTAACAGGTTGTTCGGCGACAGAAGCAGGAACCGGCACTCCGCCTGCGCCTCCACGGACAGAGGCAGATGGACCGCCATCTGGTCGCCGTCGAAGTCGGCGTTGAACGCGGTACATACGAGCGGATGAAGCTTGATCGCCTTGCCTTCCACTAGGATCGGCTCGAAGGCCTGGATACCCAGTCTGTGCAGGGTAGGAGCGCGGTTGAGCATCACGGGATGCTCCTTGATCACGTCGTCCAGCACATCCCAGACCTCAGGCTGCCAGCGCTCTACCATCTTCTTGGCGTTCTTGATGTTGTGGGCGGTGCCGTTGGCGACCAGCTCCTTCATGACGAACGGCTTGAACAGCTCCAGGGCCATCTCCTTGGGCAGACCGCACTGGTAGATCTTCAGCTCCGGCCCGACCACGATAACGGAACGTCCGGAATAGTCCACGCGCTTGCCCAGAAGGTTCTGGCGGAAACGTCCCTGCTTGCCCTTCAGCATATCGGAAATGGATTTCAGCGCGCGGTTGCCCGGTCCGGTCACGGGGCGTCCGCGCCGGCCGTTGTCGATCAGGGCGTCCACCGCCTCCTGAAGCATACGCTTCTCGTTGCGGACGATGATATCCGGCGCGCCAAGTTCCAGAAGCCGCGCCAGACGGTTGTTGCGGTTAATGATCCGGCGGTACAGGTCATTCAGATCAGAGGTGGCGAAACGGCCGCCGTCCAGCTGCACCATCGGGCGGATATCCGGCGGGATCACCGGGATCACGGTCATGATCATCCACTCGGGCTTGTTGCCGGAATTGCGGAAAGCCTCCACGACCTCCAGCCTCTTGATGATCCTGGCGCGCTTCTGGCCGGTGGATTCCTTCAGTTCCGCTCTCAGCTCTTCCGAATCCTTCTCCAGGTCAATGGCCTTCAGAAGTTCCAGGATCGCCTCGGCGCCCATTCCCACGCGGAACGCGCCGGCGCCGTATTTCTCCAGCTCTTCCCGGTATTCCTTCTCAGAAAGCACCTGCTTGTACTGGAGATGGGTATCTCCGGGATCCAGTACGATATAGGACGCGAAATACAGCACCTTCTCCAGCACTCTGGGAGACAGATCCAGGATCAGTCCCATCCGGCTGGGGATGCCCTTAAAATACCAGATATGCGACACCGGCGCCGCCAGGGCAATATGCCCCGTGCGCTCACGGCGGACGCTGGCCTTGGTCACTTCCACGCCGCAGCGGTCGCAGATCAGGCCTTTATAACGGATCTTTTTATATTTGCCGCAGTGACATTCCCAGTCTTTGCTGGGTCCGAAAATCCTCTCACAGAACAGGCCGTCTCTCTCAGGCTTTAAGGTTCTGTAATTGATCGTCTCGGGCTTCTTCACTTCCCCGTGTGACCATTTTACGATCATCTCGGGAGAGGCCAGACCGATCTTGATCGCGTCGAACGTCAACGGCTGATAGGTTTCATTCATCTCAGGCATGTGTGATACTCCCTTCTATGTGATCTCTTCTATACTGCGTTTCATCGCACGGCTTCCGCCGGACGAAGCGGCCGCGGCCGCTCCATGAACGGCCCTTATGACGCGCCGCTTCCGGCACGGGGATTATTCGTCCTCGTAGCCGTCGCTTTCCGGCTCATCGTCTCCGTAGGGATAATCGTAGTCGTCCTCGTAGGAATCGTTCTCTTCCACTCCTACAAGCTCGCCGTCGCGGAACTCCTGGGCCTGATAACCGTAGCGCCCGAAATCCCGGCCCTGGTCATACTTCTCATCGCCTTCGATGATCGCGTGCATCTCGGTATTGCCGTAATCCACATCCTCGGTCAGTTCCACTTCCGTGTTGTCGTCGCGCAGGACGCGCACGTCGAGACCCAGGGACTGCAGCTCCTTAAGGAGCACCTTGAAGGACTCGGGAATACCGGCCTCAGGGATGTTCTCACCCTTGATGATCGCCTCATAGGTCTTCACACGGCCCACCACATCGTCGGATTTGACGGTCAGGATCTCCTGCAGCGTGTAGGACGCGCCGTAGGCCTCCAGGGCCCACACCTCCATCTCTCCGAATCGCTGGCCGCCGAACTGGGCCTTGCCGCCCAGAGGCTGCTGGGTCACCAGGGAGTATGGGCCTGTGGAACGGGCATGGATCTTGTCGTCAACCAGGTGATGGAGCTTCAGGTAATGCATGTGGCCGATGGTGACCGGGCTGTCAAAATACTCGCCGGTGCGGCCGTCGCGCAGCCTCACCTTGCCGTCCCTGCGGATCGGCACGCCCTTCCATACCTCGCGGTGTTCCAGATGGCTGCCCAGGTACTCCATGACCGACGGATCCAGGGAGTCTTTGTATTTCTCCCGGAAATCTTCCCATTCGCCATTGACGTAGTCGTTCGCCATATCCAGGGTATCCATGATATCGTTTTCATCCGCGCCGTCAAATACCGGCGTGGACACGGAGAATCCCAGCGCCTTGGCCGCAAGACTCAAGTGGGTCTCCAGAACCTGCCCGATGTTCATACGGGAAGGCACGCCCAGAGGATTCAGCACGATATCCAGCGGACGGCCGTTGGGAAGGAACGGCATATCCTCCACCGGCAGCACGCGGGACACAACGCCCTTGTTGCCGTGACGTCCGGCCATCTTGTCTCCGACGGAGATCTTCCTCTTCTGGGCAATATAGATGCGGACCTTCTGGTTCACGCCCGGGGACAGCTCGTCGCCGTTCTCCCTGGTAAATACCTTCGCGTCCACCACGATGCCGTACGCGCCGTGGGGAACCTTCAGCGAAGTATCGCGGACCTCGCGGGCCTTCTCACCGAAGATCGCGCGCAGCAGCCGCTCCTCGGCCGTGGGCTCATTCTCTCCCTTGGGAGTCACCTTGCCCACCAGGATATCCTGGGCGCGGACCTCGGCGCCGATGCGGATGATACCCCGGTCGTCCAGATCTTTCAGCGCGTCGTCGCCGACGCCGGGCACGTCGCGGGTGATCTCTTCCGGCCCCAGCTTGGTGTCGCGGGCCTCGGCCTCATATTCTTCAATGTGCACGGACG
>CANQGA010000018.1 GCA_947600145.1 uncultured Lachnospiraceae bacterium
AATATCCTTTCCTGCAACACTAACGGCAACTTTTCTGTCGGAACTTTTAGAAGTGGAAGTTAACTTTTCACTTCACGGAAAAAATACCGCTCCCTTTTTTATAAGATTTTGCTTGACTTCCAACGTTTCCTTCTATATAATTGTAGCGATGTTTAATTTAGAAATGCTCTGGCAGAGGAGGTGTTGAACGCGATGAAGATGACATTTCAGCCTAAGAAAAGACAGAGAGCAAAAGTTCATGGTTTCAGGGCCAGAATGAGCACTCCGGGCGGAAGAAAAGTTTTAGCCGCGAGAAGAGCAAAAGGAAGAGCCAGATTATCCGCTTAATGGCTTATGCGGAGAATCTGCTGTCGGCGGCTTCTCCTGCATACTTATGTAATTAACAGGCCGCAAGGAATTGTGGCCTTGTTTATTTTTTGGAGGTTTCATGAAGAGGTTCTCTTCCATCAAGAAGAACAGTGAATTTCAGAAGGTATACAGAAGCGGAACTTCTTACGCCAACAGATTGCTGGTGATGTACGTGATGCGGTCGGGGCGCTCCGATACCAGGATCGGAATCTCCGTCAGCAAAAAGGTAGGGAACAGCGTGGTGCGCCACCGGGTCACCAGGCTGATTCGGGAAATATTCAGATTACACAAATCAGAGACAGATTCTGGATTAGACATCATTGTAACCGCGAGACCCGCGGCGAGAGAGTCAGATTTCAAAAAAATGGAAAGTGCTTACATGCACTTGTGCGGACTGCATAACATCAGAAAGGAATCGAAGTGAGATTGGTATGGTGAAGAAGTTTTTGATTCTTTGCATCAGGGGCTATCAGATATTTTTATCTCCTCTGAAAGTCAATTTTCACTGTATTTACACGCCTACGTGTTCTCAATACGCCATTGAGGCACTGGAAAAGTACGGCGTGGTGAAAGGATTATGGTTGTCCATACGGAGGATCCTGAGATGTCATCCGTGGGGCAGAGGCGGTTATGACCCAGTTCCGTAAAATGAGGAGGTAATGGATTGGATTTTTTAGTACTGACTAAGGTAGGCGGGCCATTCGGAGTGATCGTTCAGGTTCTTGGATGGATCATGGAGATATTGTTCGCGTTCACGAACCTGTTTGGAGTCGTGAATATTGGCCTGAGCATCATTCTGTTTACGATCGTGACGAAGCTGATCCTGTTTCCTTTATCGTTAAATCAGCAGAAGTCCAGTAAGATCCAGGCTGTCATTCAGCCCGAGATCCAGGCGATTCAGAAGAAGTACAAAGGAAAAAATGATAATGATTCGATGATGAAGATGAACGTGGAGACCAGAGCGGTCTATGAGAAGTACGGCACTTCCATGACCGGCGGCTGTCTTCCTGTTTTGATCCAGTTTCCCATCATGATCGGTCTGTACCAGGTTATCTATAAGATTCCCGCGTACGTAGGCATGGTGAGAAATTATTTTGAAGTTATTATGGATAAGCTGCCGGCGGATTTCGCTTCCAATGAAGTGTTTATGAAGCTGGCTCAGAGTCAGGCGCTCGGCAACGCGGATTTTTCCAACGCGGACAAGGTTGTCGATCTTCTTTACAAGCTGACCAGGCCCCAGTGGGCGGAGCTGGCAGGCGTATTTCCCGGAATCACCAGCGCGGTGACCAGTACGGGGGAGAACGCGATCGAGGCTGTCAACAGGATGCAGAATTTTCTGGGGATCAATGTCGCTTATACGCCGATGAACGTTATCACAGGGTTTTTCGGCGGCAATGAAGAATTCGGGATTCTGGCCTGCATCATGGCTTTCGTGATCCCGATCCTGTCCGGTCTGTCCCAGTGGTACTGTACGAAACTGATGACGGTCAATCAGCCGCAGCAGCCGGACGACGCTCCGGGCTCAAGCCTGATGAAGTCGATGAATGTCACGATGCCTATCATGTCGCTGGTATTCTGCTTTACCCTTCCCCTGGTCATCGGTATCTACTGGGTAGTCAGCAGTTTGTTCCAGATGGGGCAGCAGATTTATATGAACGCTTATATGTCGAAGGTCGATGTTGATGAGCTGATCCGGAAGAATGTGGAGAAGGCCAATAAGAAACGTGCCAAGAAAGGACTTCCTCCCAACAAGCCGACCACGATCGCTCAGGCGATGAAGGCCATGCAGGAAGCGGAAGCGAAAGAGAAAGCCGAGCAGGAGAAGAAGGCCGCGAAGACGAAGAAGATCGTGGAAGATTCCACGGCATATTATAACCAGAACGCGAAGCCCGGAAGTCTTGCGTCAAAAGTCAATATGGTGCAGAAATATAACGAAAAACACGAGAAACATTAGGGAAGGAATCATTCTGTCAGGAGGGTATTTATGGATGTAACAAGAGTTACAGCGAAAACTTTGGATGAAGCGATCACAAAGGCAGCCATTGATCTGGGAACTTCCAGCGATAATCTGGAATATTCGATCGAAGAGCAGAAGTCCGGAATCTTCGGTCTGGGCAAGAGCGTTACGATCAAAGCGTATAAGAAGTCAGAGGGCGATCTGGATGATCTGTACGCGGCGGTCGTAGCGGGAAGAGAAGAGAAAAAGCCCGCTCCGAAGGAGAATAAGAAGGAGGAGACGAAGGTTTCTGCGCCTAAAGAAGAAAAGAAGGAACCGGAGAAAGATTATGTGAAGCCGGCTCCCAGAAATGAATTCAAGGATCAGAAGAAGGACGGACAGAAGAAAGAGCAGCCCAAGAAAGAGAAGAAGGATAATAAAAAAGAGTTCAAGACGGAATTTAAGACAGAGTCCAAGTACGAAGTGAAGAGCATGAAGGGCAGGGAGAAGCCGAAGCAGGAAGAGAAGGAAGCTCCGAAGAATGCCCAGAAGCCCGTTCAGAAAGAAACTCCGGCTCCGAAGCAGCAGGCACCGAGGGAATCTTACAGAAATAACCGCAATTCTTACCGCGAGAGCATCGAGGAAGAGAGAGAGGCGCTGAGACTGGCTGAGGAGAAGCGCGCCGAGAAAGAGAGAGACCGCAAGGAAAACCGCAAACCGACCAATATTGACGAGTGTCAGGAGGCGGCGAGAAATTTCCTTGTACGGGTATTCGAAGCCATGGGCACAAAGGTAGATGTGGAGACCGTCTATGACGACGAAGAAGTTGAACTTACAATAAATCTTTCCGGCGAGGATATGGGAGTTCTGATCGGCAGAAGAGGACAGACCCTTGATTCCCTGCAGTATCTGGTAAGCCTTGTCGTCAATAAGCAGACGGATGGATATCTGAGAGTGAAGCTGGATACGGAAAACTATCGCGAGAGAAGAAAAGAAACTCTGGAGCTTCTGGCCAAGAATATCGCCTATAAGGTGAGGAGGACCAGACACAGCGTTTCCCTGGAACCCATGAATCCGTATGAGAGACGCATTATTCACGCGACGCTTCAGAATGACCGTTATGTAGTCACCAGAAGCGAAGGAGAAGATCCTTACAGGCATGTGGTGATATCCCTGAAGCGGGAGGCCCAGAGAGACCGCCGCGGCGGATACAGCAGGCACAACAGCCAGAATAATCAGAACAGCCAGAGCAGTCAGGAGAAAGCTGACGAATAATAATGGATGAGAAGGGGCCGGAACATGTTCCGGCCCTTTGCCTCCATATCGCGGGATGACAGGTATGAAGACAGAGACAATAGCGGCGATCGCCACCGGGCTGACCGATTCCGGGATCGGGATCGTCAGGATCAGCGGGCCGGACGCGTTTGCGGTGATCAGAAAAATATTCCGGAAGAAAAACGGCGCCGCGGCGGATTTAAGTAGATCCCATACGGTCCAGTACGGATATTTGTATGAAGACGATAAGGAAGACAGCGAAAAGCTGGATGAGGTCCTGGTCGTCATTATGAAAGGACCCCACAGCTACACCGGCGAAGATACGGCAGAGATCGACTGTCACGGCGGCGTCCTGATGATGAGAAAGATTCTGGAGGCGGTTCTGAGACATGGAGCCAGGGCGGCGGAACCGGGAGAATTTACAAAACGCGCTTTCCTGAACGGAAGGATCGATTTGTCACAGGCGGAAGCGGTGATCGATGTGATCAGCGCGAAGAATGATCTCGCCCTGAAAAATTCGATGAGGCAGCTAAGCGGCAGTGAATCCGCGAAGATCCGCGGATTGAGGGAAAAAATTCTCTATGAGATCGCGTATATCGAGTCAGCGCTCGATGATCCGGAACACATTTCCCTGGACGGATACCGTGAGAAACTAAAGACAGGTCTTAAGGAGATCATCGCGCAGGTGAAAAAGCTGATCGATTCCGCGGATTACGGCCGGATGGTATCGGAGGGGATCCGCACGGTCATCGTCGGAAAGCCAAACGCGGGGAAATCTTCCCTGATGAATGTTCTTCTGGGAGAAGACCGCGCTATTGTGACAGAGATCGCGGGAACAACGAGAGACACGCTGGAAGAGCAGGTCCGTTTTGGAGATATCAGTCTTCAGATCACAGATACCGCCGGGATCCGCGATACGGAGGACGTCATAGAGAAGATCGGCGTGGACAGGGCCAGAAACGCGGCGTCCGGCGCGGATCTGATCATCTATGTGATCGATTCCTCCGTGCCGCTGGATGAGAATGATTCTGAGATCCTGGACATGATCAGTGGACAAAAAGCGATCATTCTTTTGAATAAATCAGATCTGCCGGCCGTTGTGGATCCGGACAGGATAAGGGCAGACGCAAGATTCGCGGGACACCCCGTGATCACAGTATCCGCCAGGGATGAATCAGGATTTGATGAACTGAAGGATACGATCAGGGAAATGTTTTATCGGGGAGCCATTCACGCCAACGATGAGGTGCTGATCACGAATCTGAGACATAAGGAGGCGTTGGTCAGCGCGCATCAAAGCCTTATGATGGTGATGGAGAGTATTGAAAACGGTCTGCCGGAGGACTTCTTCTCCATCGATCTGACGGACGCTTACGCGCAGCTGGGGAGTATCATCGGCGAAGCGGTGGAAGACGATGTGGTAAATGAAATATTCAGCCGGTTCTGTATGGGAAAATAACAGAAGGATGGAAGCGGCGGTCTTGGAACGCGGCAGAAAACAGTGTGAAAGAGGAGACCGCGATACGCAGCAAGGGGACAGAAAAATGGCGGTTTTGGAAGAATATTATGATATTGTAGTGGTGGGGGCCGGTCACGCGGGATGCGAGGCGGCTCTCGCGTGCGCGCGGCTGGGACTGGAGACGATCATGTTCACGGTCAGCGTGGACAGCATCGCCCTGATGCCGTGCAACCCGAACATCGGCGGCAGTTCAAAGGGTCATCTGGTCCGTGAACTGGACGCTCTGGGCGGCGAGATGGGCAAAAATATCGATAAAACATTCATCCAGTCCCGGATGCTGAACGAATCCAAAGGCCCGGCGGTACATTCACTGCGCGCGCAGGCAGATAAGCAGGATTATTCCCGGCAGATGCGCAAAACTCTGGAGAATACGGATCATCTGACGATACGGCAGGCGGAAGTGTCAGAGATCGTGACGGAGGAGATCAGTTCGGACGGCGGAAAAAAATACCGGATCAGCGGCGTGAAAACGGTATCCGGCGCGGTCTATCACGCGAAAGCGGTGGTTCTGGCGACGGGGACTTATCTGAAGGCCAGGTGTATCTTCGGAGACGTGAGCAATTACACCGGACCGAACGGACTGCAGGCGGCCAATCATCTGACAGATTCCCTGAAAGCCCACGGGATTGAAATGTACCGGTTTAAGACCGGAACGCCCGCGAGAGTAGACAGGCGCAGCCTCGATTTCAGCAAGATGGAAGAACAGCCGGGGGATGAATATATCCAGCCGTTCTCATTTTCAACGGATCCGGATTCCGTACAGAAAAAGCAGGTCTCCTGCTGGCTGACCTATACGAATGAGAGGACGCATGAGATCATCCGTCAGAATCTGGACCGGTCGCCTCTCTTTTCCGGTGAGATAGAGGGAACCGGTCCGAGATACTGCCCGTCCATTGAGGATAAGGTGGTGAAATTTCCCGATAAGGAGCGGCACCAGATCTTTGTGGAGCCGGAGGGACTTTATACGAATGAAATGTATCTGTCCGGTATGTCCAGCTCTCTGCCGGAAGATGTGCAGCACGCCATGTATAAGACAGTGCCGGGCCTGGAGCATGTGAAGATCGTGAGAAACGCCTACGCGATCGAGTATGACTGCATCAATTCCCTGCAGCTGGCGCCAACGCTGGAATTTAAAACGATCGAAGGATTGTTCAGCGGCGGGCAGTTTAACGGAAGTTCCGGATATGAGGAGGCCGCCGTTCAGGGATTCATGGCCGGCGTCAACGCGGCGATGAAAGTTCTCGGCCGGGAACCGTATGTGCTGGACCGTTCCCAGGCTTACATCGGCGTACTGATCGACGATCTGGTAACGAAGGAAAACCATGAACCATACCGAATGATGACGTCGAGGGCAGAGTACCGCCTGCTTTTGCGGCAGGACAATGCGGATCTGCGCCTGCGGGCTGTCGGTCATGAGATCGGTCTGGTCAGCGATGAAGAATATGAGAAAACCTGCGAAAAAAAGCGGAAGATCGAAGAAGAGATCCGCCGTCTGGAGAGAACGAACATTGGCGTGAATCCGCAGGTGCAGGAATTTCTGATGCAGCACAAGAGCACGCCGCTAAAGAGCGGGATCACGCTGGCGGAACTCGTAAGAAGGCCGGAATTGGATTATGTTATGTTAACTGAATTGGATGAAGAACGACCAAATCTGGCTCGTGACATCATTGAACAAGTTAACATAAATATTAAATATGAGGGATATATCCGCAGACAGGAACAGCAGGTGGAACAGTTCAAAAAGCTTGAGAAAAAAAGGCTGAGCGTGAATTTTGATTATTGCCGGATCAAGGGACTTCGGTTAGAGGCCGCTCAGAAACTGAATCTGTACAAGCCGGTGAGTATCGGTCAGGCGTCCAGAATATCCGGAGTGTCGCCGGCGGACATATCGGTATTATTGGTATATTTTGAAAAGTACGGCGGAAACAATGTGTGACCATTGGGGATATATAATATGGATAACCGTTTTCAATTGTGGATAACTGAAGGAATGAAAGAAATTTCTGTGGATTTATCAGACAATCAGGCAGAACAGTTTTTTCAATATTATGAGATGCTGGTCGAGTGGAACCAGGTCATGAATCTGACAGCAATCACAGATATGAAAGATGTGGTATTCAAACATTTTGTCGACAGTGTCTCTCTGGTCAAAGCGATTAATGTTTCACGTGAAACATCGTTGATCGATGTGGGTACCGGCGCAGGTTTCCCTGGAATTCCGTTGAAAATTATGTTTCCTGAATGGAAAGTGACTTTGTTGGATTCCCTGAATAAGAGGGTGCGGTTTCTGGATGAAGTGATCGATAAGGTCGGATTAAGCGGAATTTATACGATCCATGGGAGAGCGGAAGATGTAGGACGTGATCCGAAACATCGTGAGAATTATGATCTGTGCGTGTCACGGGCCGTGGCGAATCTTGCTACCCTGTCGGAGTACTGTATGCCGTTTGTAAAAGTCGGGGGAAATTTTATCTCGTATAAGTCCGGGACGATCGCGGACGAATTAAGGCAGGCAGAAAAAGCGGTGCGGATGCTGGGCGGATCGATGGAAGATGTTGCAAGTTTCCGAATCGAAGAAATCGACGCGGAGAGAAGTCTGGTAAGGATTGCGAAGAGAGAGAAGACGTCTTCGAAGTATCCGAGAAAAGCGGGAGTGCCAGGGAGAGAACCGTTGGGGAATGAGGCAATGAGGCGAAAGATACGCGGGACAAGCGAGAAAGCTCCGGCATATCACGGGCGCTCATGACTGCGAAGGGAAGTCTTTCTAAATTCAAAAACGTCCGTTTGAGGGCAACGGCAAATTCGCGAGAATTTCTGAAGAAATTCTCGCTCAAGTTGCCGCTCCGTGCGTGACTTGAAGTCACGCACAGAGACCCTCAAACGGACGTTTTTTCATTAAGAAAGACTAACCCTTCTACGTAAATCGCGTCTATGATATGCCGCAGTTCCCTCGCTTTGTCCCGCTGTTGGTTGGCTAGCGTAGGGGGCATAGGGCGCGAGAGGATGAGGTTCATATACTTTATATGCAAATAGCGGGTCGAGATAATTTTAGATGGCATCGAAATAATCCTCATGCATATATTGTTCATTTTTTGAAATACTCCGTTTGGTAAATAGCAGGTCGGGATTCTCGCTGATTTGTTATATGTATCTATACAACCAATACCAGCTTACTCTTTATAGGATATTACACATGTATTTTATATGCTTTCTTTTCAGGAAAAACAGCGGCAGGAACGACAGTGCTTCTGAGGTGAATTTTGAGAGCGGTGAAAAGTCTTAGTGAGCAGAGATTTGTTGATTCCGAAAAATGGAAGGACCAAGTGCGCAGATTTTCGGATGAACACAAGCTGGTTCCATTTTTCGGAATGTCCCAGCAAAATCTCTGTGAACTTAGACTTTTCCCGCGAGCAAACCTGAACCTCAGAAGCACTATCGTTCCTGCCGCGTATCTTTCACGACTACTTCAAAAGATCCAGATCCCAGAAGAATCATCATACCCGCCGCATCCCCTTCGCGCGACCATGTCAAAAAAATAAATTCCAAAAGAATCATCATACCCACCATATCCCCATCGTGACCATGCCGGCAAATATATTATCCCGAAAATTAAAAATATCCATATGAAAAATCCCCAAAGTATGCTATACTTATATTCGTGCCGCAGAAAGGAATTTCATATGGGAAGAATTATTGCAATCGCTAATCAAAAGGGCGGGGTAGGCAAAACTACAACCGCCATTAATCTCTCCGCCTGTCTGGCTGAAGCGGGTCAGAAAGTTTTGCTGGTTGATTTTGATCCGCAGGGCAATGCGACCAGTGGGGTCGGGCTGGAGAAGGATGAAAAAGAGAAGACCGTCTATGAACTGTTGGTGGGGGAATGCCAGATGGATGAATGTCTGGAGAGAGATGTCCAGGAGAATCTGGATGTACTTCCGTCCAATATGGATCTGGCAGGGGCCGAAGTCGAGTTGCTGGAGTTTGAGAATAAGGAGATGATTCTCAAGAATCATCTGAAAGAGATCGAGCGGTTTTATGATTATGTTATCATCGATTGTCCGCCTTCTCTGAATATTCTTACGATCAACGCGCTGACGGCGGCGGATACGGTATTGATTCCGATTCAGTGTGAATACTATGCATTGGAAGGGTTAAGTCAGGTGCTGAACACGGTGAATCTTGTGAAGCGTAAACTGAATCCGCGGTTGGAGACAGAAGGCGTTGTGTTTACGATGTATGACGCCAGAACGAATCTGTCGCTGCAGGTTGTGGAAAACGTGAAGAGCAATCTGAACCAGAATATTTATAAGACGATCATTCCGAGAAATGTTCGTCTGGCCGAGGCGCCGAGCCATGGTATGCCGATCAATCTGTATGATTCCAGATCCGCCGGAGCGGAAAGTTACCGTTTGTTGGCGGCAGAAGTGATAAGTCGAGGGGAGGATTTCTGATGGCTAAGAAAAGAGGACTGGGCAAGGGTCTGGGTGCTATCTTCGGAGAAGATGTGATTAATGAAAGCAGGTCTACAGCCGGTGAGAAACATGTTTCACGTGAAACATCAAATAACCGAAAATCGAACGGAAATGATGACGATATCTATCATTTGTCGGAGCAGGATCTCAATCAGACCATAAATGAAAGCGTTTCAAGCTATCGTGCGGAAAAGCCGTCAGTCAAAGAGGAGCCGGGCAAAGAATACATGGTGAAGCTGTCGCTTGTAGAACCCAACCGTGAGCAGCCGCGCAAAAATTTTGATAAAGAACAGATCAGTGAACTGGCGGACTCCATTAAGAAGTACGGCGTACTTCAGCCTCTTCTGGTGCAGAAAAAGGGTACGCGCTATGAGGTCATCGCCGGAGAGCGTCGCTGGCGGGCAGCCAGGGAGGCAGGACTCAAAGAAATTCCGGTGGTAGTAAAGGAATATTCTAAGCAACAGGCGATGGAAATTTCTCTGATCGAGAATGTTCAGCGAGCGGATCTCAACCCGGTGGAGGAAGCGCAGGCGTATCAGCAGCTGATGCAGGAATTTGATCTGACGCAGGAGGAGATCGCGGAGCGTGTATCGAAGAACCGCTCAACGATCACAAACAGCCTTCGCCTTCTGAAATTGGACAAACGCGTGCTGGAGATGCTGGTTCAGAATCAGATCACGGGCGGACACGCCAGAACGCTACTTGGTCTGGAAGATCAGGAACAGCAGTATCAGGCCGCTCTGAAGGTAGTCAGCGAGAAAATGAGTGTCCGCGATGTGGAGAAACTGGTAAAACGTCTGAACAGGCCGGAAAAACCGAGAAAAGAAAAAGAAGAAGAAGAAAAGGATATTTCTTTTATTTTCAAGGATCTGGAAGAGCGCATGAAGCAGGCTGTGGGAACAAAGGTGACGATCAATCGCCGTGACCGCAACAAAGGAAAGGTCGAGATCGAATATTATTCTCAGGCGGAGCTTGAGCGTATTGTTGAGCTGATGGAATCCCTGCCGCGGTGACCGGTGCCGGCATACGGATCATGAGATTGGCCAAAGTTACATTTCCATAGAATCGGCACAGAAGTGTCCGGGGAAACGATCGGACAAAAGTAATGGAAGAAACGAGGAAAAAGACATGGAGAACAGCATGCTGAATCGATGGCCTATCGATCCGGGAATCGTGATCATCAGCCTTGCGGCTGTCACGGTCCTGCTTCTGATCATGGTTATTGTCTGTATTCTGCAGAATAATAAAATGTATCGAAGATACGATGCGTTTATGAGGGGGAAGGACGCGGAATCGCTGGAACAGGTCATCATGGATATCGTGGAAGAAAACCGTGAGATCAAATCGCAGGACCGGGCGACAAAGGAGACGATGAAGGCCGTTACCAAGAGCGTGAAAGGATCATTTCAGAAGTTCGGTATGGTAAAATATAACGCGTTTAAAGGCATGGGCGGCAACTTAAGCTTTGCGTTTGCCATGCTGGATCTGAACAATACAGGCTTCATTTTGAATTCCGTCCACAGCCGGGAAGGCTGCTATCTCTACATCAAGGATGTGGTGAACGGAGAAGCGGAAATTACCCTTGGAAATGAGGAAAAAGAGGCTCTGGAACAGGCTCTCGGGTATTGAAAATACTTGTTGACGTTAATGCGTTAAATTGATATAATACGTTCGAACAGGCTATAAACTCATATAAGGAGGAGTATTGTAAAATGTCATATGTTGACGAGATTTACGCGAAAGTGGTGGAGCAGAATCCGAATGAGCCGGAGTTCCATCAGGCGGTAAAGGAAGTCCTGGACTCCCTGAGACTGGTCATTGACGCGAATGAGGAGAAATACAGAAGCGTATCTCTTCTGGAGCGTCTGGTAGAGCCGGAGAGGATCATTTCCTTCCGTGTGCCGTGGGTGGATGACAACGGCAAGGTGCAGGTGAACAAGGGCTACCGCGTTCAGTTCAACAGCGCGATCGGTCCGTACAAAGGCGGCCTTCGCTATCATCCGTCCGTAAACCAGGGCATCCTGAAGTTCCTCGGTTTTGAGCAGGTGTTCAAGAATTCCCTGACCGGTCTTCCCATCGGCGGCGGCAAGGGCGGTTCCAACTTCGACCCGAAGGGCAAATCCGACCGTGAGGTTATGGCGTTCTGCCAGAGCTTTATGACGGAGCTTTGCAAATATATCGGCGCGGACGAGGACGTTCCCGCGGGAGATATCGGCGTAGGCGGTCGAGAGATCGGTTATCTCTATGGCCAGTACAAGAGAATTACCGGCCTCTATGAGGGCGTTCTGACCGGCAAGGGCTTAAATTACGGCGGATCTCTGGTTCGTACGCAGGCCACCGGCTATGGTCTGGTCTACATTGTGGATGAGATGCTGAAGGCCAATGGTAAGGATCTGGCCGGCAAGACCGTACTGGTGTCCGGATCCGGCAATGTGGCGATCTACGCGACCGAGAAGGCGCAGCAGCTGGGCGCGAAGGTTGTCGCGATGAGCGATTCCAACGGCTACGTTTACGATAAGGACGGAATCAAGCTGGATATCATCAAGGAGATCAAGGAAGTCCGCCGCGGCCGTATCAAAGAATACGCGGCAGCGGTTCCGGGCGCGGTATACACCGAGGGCAAGGGGATCTGGACGATCCCGTGCGATATCGCTCTTCCGTGCGCGACCCAGAATGAGCTGAATCTGGACGACGCAAAGGCGCTGAAGGCCAACGGCTGCTTCGCGGTGGCCGAGGGCGCGAACATGCCTTCCACCAGAGAAGCGACGGATTTCTTCCTGGAGAACGGTATGCTGTTCATGCCCGGCAAGGCGGCCAACGCCGGCGGCGTGGCGACCTCCGCGCTGGAGATGAGCCAGAACAGCCAGAGACTTTCCTGGACCTTCGAGGAAGTAGACGCGAAGCTGCATGACATTATGGTCAATATCTTCGCGAAGGCTTCTGATGCCGCGGCCCGCTACGGCGTACCCGGCAACTATGTGGCAGGCGCCAATATCGCCGGCTTCGAGAAGGTCGCGGACGCCATGATGGCGCAGGGTATTGTGTAAAATTTACGGACAAAGCGTCACGGATGCTCTGCTCGAATGGAAATGACAAGGAAAAGCCTGCCGGGTATGACAGGCTTTTCCTTGCCGGAATGAATATGGAAAACCGCGGTACGGCCGTACAATTCGCGCCGCGGCGGATCTTATTATAGAAGGAGATTTCATGCACAAATTTTTGCGCGCAGTCGGTTTCAGCCTGTATCAGAAAAAACACGATATAGAAGATTTGCTTGAAGAATTGATCCGTGAAGCCCAGCCTTCCCAGATCCGGAAGCTTCAGCTTGATCCGGAAACGAATCTATGTCACGTCAGGGCTGAGATGGCGCCGGACATGGGACTTGATATCTATGGCGAGATGGATGAATTCGGTACGATCCGCCCGGAATATTATCTGCCCTATCTGACAAGCCATGATCTGTCTTCTGAGGCGGACTGCAGTATTCAGCGTCATACAGAGAAGGAAACCTATGCCGGTCTTCTGGATGAATACAAAGTTGGGATCTCCCTTATTTTCTATCTGGAAAATGTGATGGAATTCCGGGCCAGGAGCATCGCCCGTGAATCTACGGACGTGAGTTATGTAAACCTGGCTGCCCTTTCCGTGAAGGGCAAGATCCTTCTTCCGGTCAGGAAGACCGCCAAGCAGAAGGAAATGGCCAAGGTGGCGATGAAGGAGCGCAACAGCCTGATGGAGGCGGCCAAGCGCGGCGACGAGGACGCCATGGAGACGCTGACGATCGAGGATATCGATCTGTATTCCCAGATATCCAGGCGCGTAATGAAGGAAGATATTTATTCGATCATCGATACCTGTTTTATGCCGTCGGGCATTGAGTGCGACCAGTATTCTGTCATCGGCGATATCGTTCATATGGAGCTGGTTCAGAATCGGATGACCGGCGAGGAGATCTATAATCTGAAGCTGGACTGCAACGATGTGATCTTCCATGTGGCGATCAACCGCAAAGACCTGATGGGCGAGCCGGAGATCGGCCGCCGCTTCAAGGGGCAGATCTGGATGATGGGGAACGCGAAATTCGTATCTTGACGAATCAGCATTTTCTGATATAATAGTGTGTGCGGCGATACGTTTTCGGCAGCAGGTTCCGGATAATTGCAGTGTATTTCTTGCAGAACCGGCCATGCGAAGGCGGACCGGGATAATTATGTTTCCGTAGCTCAGCAGGATAGAGCGACCGCCTCCTAAGCGGTAGGTCGGGTGTTCGAATCACCTCGGGAACGGATTATAAGAGCCGAAGATCCAGCGAATGGATTTTCGGCTTTTAAATTACATCGGTATACAAAAGAAAACAAAATGCGGAGGTAAGGAAATGAATAAAAGACAGCTTGGGAAAACAGGACTTTTAGTGAGCGAGATCGGATTCGGCGGAGAATGGCTGGAACGCCACCCGGAGGAGGAGGCCGTCGAGTTGGTGCGGTATGCCGAAAAACAGGGTATCAATGTGATGGACTGCTGGATGCCCGACCCGAAATCCCGGGATATCCTTGGGAAAGCGATGCTTGGCAGCCGGGAAAACTGGATCGTACAGGGGCATTTCGGCTCAACCTGGCAGAATGGTCAGTATGTGCGGACCAGGGACATGAAATATGTGAAACCGGCGTTCGAAGATCTGCTTTACAGGCTGAAGACGGATTACATAGATATCGGTATGATCCATTATGTGGATACGGAGGAAGACTGGGCGTCTCTGCAGGACTCGGATTTTCTGCGTTATGTCATGGAGATGAAAGAAAAAGGAGTTATCCGTCACATCGGCGCGAGCTCCCACAATCCCAAGGTCGCGAAGGCGGTCGTGCAGTCCGGAATCGTGGAGATGATCCTTTTCAGCGTTAATCCCGCGTTTGATATGCTGCCGTCAAGCGAGAAGCTGGAAGATCTGCTGACCGAGGGGTACAGCTATGACAAACGGCTTTCAGGCATCGATCCGGAGAGGGCGGAGCTGTATCAGGTCTGTGAAGAAAATAATGTGGGGATCACTGTGATGAAGGGCTTTGCGGGCGGACGGCTGTTTGACGAAAAGAGGTCTCCGTTCGGAGTAGGTCTTACCCCGCTTCAATGTATCCATTACGCGCTTACGCGCCCCGGCGTTTCTTCCATTCTGTGCGGATACGATACGAAAGAACAGGTGGATGAAGCAGTGCGCTATGAAAACGCGTCTGAGGAGGAGAAGGATTACGCTTCCGTACTCGCGAACGCCCCGCTGCACTCTTACCGCGGAGAATGCACCTATTGCGGTCACTGCAAGCCGTGCGCGGTGAATCTGGATATTGCCATTATCAATAAATACTATGATCTGGCGGCGATGCAGCCGACGGTTCCCGCGACAGTCCGTTCGCATTATCTGCTCCTTGAACACCAGGCGTCCGAGTGCATCGGCTGTCGGGAATGTGAATCAAGATGCCCGTTCGGAGTTCCCATCGCGGAGCGGATGCAAAAGACGGCGCAGCTTTTTGGGCGCTGATCCATGTGATCAGCGCGCTGTCTCTTTTTAACGCGTTCGGCAAAACAGTTCCTGTCCTGCGGCGCACAGCGAGATCTCATATTCGCCGTGCGCCGTATGAAAAAGCGCGCACGGCTGCGCTGCGCCGTCCCGGAGCAGGGTGAGCGCGGGCATACGGATCTCCAGTCGGTCCGGCGAAAGGGCGAGCCCTTCGCCGGTCATTTTCATATAGCTCTCTTTGAGCGTCCAGAGCGTGAAAAAACGCCGCTGCGCCTCGATGCCGTCCCGGGCGGCACGCAGATACGCGCGCTCATTTTTGCGGAAGACGCGCGGCGCGATCTCAAACGGCGCGTCTTTGACCAGTTCGATGTCGCAGCCCACCGCCGCGCCGCTTACGGCGCACAGCGCCAGATCGCCCGCGTGAGACAGGCTGAAAAAAATGCCGTCGCAGTACGGTTTGCCCTGCGCGTCCACGGCGACGTCCTGCGCCCGGAAGCCGCGCGGCCAGCATCCGCTCCATCAGCCGCCACACGCCGAGGCTGCGCCTGCGGTCCTCCGCCCGTTGGTAGCGCAGGATATAAGCCTGCCGCCAGGATGGGATGCCCGCGAGAACGGACGCGTCCGTCAGCGGGTCGGGCAGCGAGGAGACATTCGAAAATGTGTACTCAACCATGCTCCGCCTCCTGCGGCTTCAGCGAGATCTCCACGGTGGTGTTGTTCAGGTCGAGCACGCGCATGTACTGGATGTCGTCCGTTATGCGCTTGACAAGTTCGATCCCGTGTATCTCAAACGCTTCCGAGTCGACCGTGTAATGCGTGGGGTCAAACGGAATGCCGTTATCACGCGTGCGGAGGATCAGGGAGTCCGGCGTGACGCTCAGATTGATATCGATGGAGTGCACGCGCCTGCCGCCGTACCGGATGATGTTGACCGCCATTTCTTCCGCTGCGACCGCGATCAGGTTCACCTTCTCCGGGTCGATGCCGCAGCGCCTGCCGAACGCGATGATCTCACGGGGCACACGGGAGGTCTCTTCGATCGCGGGACTGATGGAAATGTCAAGAGCCGTCTCATCCCGCGCGGCGGGCAGCAGGAAAAGATCTTTGCCGCGGTACCGGCACCGGCGCAGGATCGTAACGGCCAGTACCGTTACGGCGTCTCCCAGGATCAATGCGATCATCAGCGCGTGCAGCCGGGCCTCCTCGCCGGGGCCGGACAGAAGGACCAGCAAAAATGCCAGCGGAAGCACAGCCACGCAGTTGCGGAGCGATGTCACGAGCGAAGACAGTTTCTCCTTCTCCGTACTCTGATAATAGGACATTATAAAACTATTGAACAGATAGAATGGCAGGCTGAAGAGAAAGATGCGCAGCGACGACACCGTCATACCGAGCAGCGGGCCGTCCGTGATGCCGAAGATGCCTGCCGCCTGCCGCGTAAATACTGCCAGAAGCACCATAAACACCACCAGAACCGCATAGCTGTAATAAAGCACATTTTTTGCGAGAACGCGCACGCCGTAATAGTCTTTTTCGCCGTAGATCACAACGCCGATGGACGAGAGCGTGCCGACGATGCCGCCGACGAGCATTTCCACGATCAGCAGGATGTTGTCGCAGACCGTAAACACCGCCATCGCGTCGCTGCCTATGGCGCGCATGATCATCATATTGAGCACGAGGCCGCGCACGGTGTCAAAGATCATATACAGCAGTGTGGGCAGACCCGTGCCGAGAGCCAGCTTAAACGACATGGACAGGGCCTTTTTCGGCGCGGTAAAGTGCAGCATCCGCTTGGGCGAGCGAAAATACGGAATGAGCACGACCGTCGCGATCGCGTACCCAAGAATGGTGGACAGCGCCGCCGCCGCCGTCCCCAGCGGCGTAAACGCGAGCAGCAGATAGTCCAGGGTCAGGTTGATGACGTTGGAGACGATAACATAAGCGGAAGCGATGCCGGGATGGTTGTCCACGGACACGTAATTGATAAACTGCAGGATGATGCCGAAGACGGGCGCTCCCAAGAGCGTCACCCGCACGAACGCGGTCACGTCATCCGTCAGAGGATCTCCGCCTGTAAGCAGCCGCGAAAACAGCGGGGAAAAGACCGAGAGCAGCATAAACAGCACGCCGCACACCACGCTTATCAGGAATGTCGTGGAAAATACGCAGTCCGCCTGCTCCCGTTCCCGGCGGCCCAGCAGCATGCCGGCCGCGATACTGCCGCCGACGGCGAGCACATACCCCGGCAGTTCCATGATATTGTCCACCGTCATACCGATCTGTACGGCGGACATGGCATCCGTTCCTAAAATATTGCCCACAAGGATCGTATCCACCACGTTGCCGATCTGCAGCGCCGCCGTGAGCAGCACGCTGGGCAGCAGATACTGCCACAGTTTGGTTCTGATCAGTTTTTCATTTCGCTTCAGCATAGTTACACCCCCGGATTGTCAAAAAAGCCCAGCGTATCCAGCGCGCGGATGGCATTTTCCAGATACGTGTCGTCCGTGATGGGCCATTTATAGTCCAGACGGTAGAGTACCCTGGCGGTAAGATCGTTGACCGCGGGGATCTCGTAGCGCGCCGAGCCGTCGCCGCTGTCATAGGCGATCAGGCCGAGGACAGTGCCGCTGAGCTCCGCGCGGGAGGAGGCGTCGCGCAGAGTCGCGGCAAATACCTCATCCGGAACGATATCGACGGCAAAGCCGTAGGCGCGCATCGCGCAGATCACATCGGACATGTAGAGCGAATGGCTGTTGTACGCGTGGAAGACGGAGAAGCCTCCCTCGCACGCCGCCAGCTTAAGGATCGCCGCCGCCGTCGAGTCGATGGGCGAAAATTCCGCCGGGACATGCATCGCGCCCATGGGGAATTGCCCAAGCGCCTTGTACGCCTTGAGTGTGCGCATGAAGCCGTTTGTGACAAAATTGATCTGGAACTCGCCGTCGGAGCGCCGGCTCATCAGGTTGCCCACACGCACGATCCGCCCGTCCAGTTCGCCGCGCGCGCATGCTTCGAGCACAGTCCGTTCCGCCAGGAATTTCGAGCGGACGTACGCGTTGTCAAGGATCTGGCCGAAATACAGGTCGTCCTCGCCGATCCGTTTGTCCGCGAGCGGCGTGTGTTCGTCTCCCTCGCCCGCGACGGACGTGGTGGAGATCTGCACAAGACGCTTTCCGGATGCCTTACACATCGCCAGGAGATTTTCGACGCCGCCTACATTGACGCGGTCCAGCGAGTCGTCGCTGACGAAATGCTTAACGCACGCCGCGCAGTTGATGACGACATTACAGTCCAGATCCGCGAGCGCCGCAACGGCCTCACGGTCGGTGATGTCGCCTTCTATGCAGACGATGCGATCCTCAAAGGCTTCCTCACACGGGTCGCTGAAATAGTAGACGAGCATGGACATCAGGCGCTTTTCGCACGTCGCGTGCCGGCCCCTGCGCATGAGACAGTAGACCCGGCCCGTATGGTTATTCAGGAATTCGCGCAGCACATGGATGCCCAGAAAGCCTGTCGCGCCCGTCAGCAGGATATTGCCCAGCCTGCCGGGCCGCACGTCCTCAAGCCGCGCTTCGGAGTTTTCTTTCAGCAGCGCGCGGATGGCCGTGTAGTCATACGCGTCTGCGTTGTCTGCCGGCGCCGGCGTTTCGGGATTTTCTTTAAGCGGCCCGTTCGCCGCCGCATGACTGCCGGCGTCCGCGGCCTGTGGATGTTCCGCGCCGCCGCGGCTTTGGGAGACCAGCCTAGCCAGCATCGCGGGCGTCGGGCAGGCGAAGACATCCTTGTACGCGATGGGATAGCCCTTGTTCAGCGCGTACATCGCGATCCGGGTCGCGCTCAGGGAGGTGCCGCCGATCTCAAAGAAATCGTCGTCCGCGCCGACCCGCTCCAGTCCGAGGATCCTGGCGAACTGTTCGCAGAACTCTTCCTCCAATGGGCCGGAGGGCGCGGCGTAATCCCGCTGCGCCGCCGCGTATTTGACGTCGGGCAGACGTTTTTTATCGATCTTTCCGTTGGGAGTGAGGGGCATTTCATCTAACTGCATCAGCGCGCCCGGCACCATGTAGGCCGTCAGCGTCTCGCGCAGACGGGCCGTCAGGTCGGAAATATCGATGGGCCGGTCGGCGGTGAAGTATCCTGCGAGATAGTCTTCGCTGCCGTTATTGCGCACGATCACCTTGCTCATGCGGACGCCCTCGTAAGCGTTAATGACGTTTTCGATCTCATCCAGTTCGACGCGCAGGCCGCGCAGCTTCACCTGATTATCGAGGCGGCCGAGGAAATCGATCTCGCCGTTCTCCGTCCATCTGGCCAGGTCGCCGCTGCGGTACGCCTTCAGGCCCTTCATATGGAAGAACGCCTCGCGGGTCTTATCGGGCAGATTGACGTAACCGCGGCCCACGCCCGCGCCGCAGATGACCAGCTCGCCCTTAAAGCCCACAGGCAGCACGTGTTTTGCGGAATCGATCACGTAGAATTTAACGTTGGCTAACGGTACGCCGATGGTGATCCGGTCCGTATCGTTTAAAAATTTCGTGGAGCAGCTGACGGTACATTCCGTCGGACCATATCCGTTGGCGATGACGGCCGTCGGGTTGATCGCGCGGATCTTGCCGTAAAGCGCCGGAGGGAAAGCCTCCGCGCCGAAATCGAAGCCCTTTAACCGCGCGATGGCGCCGCGCATCTGCTCAAGGTCGATCACATTGGACAGAAACGAGGGCGTGCAGGACATGAAATCCACCTCGTTTTCATCCATCAGCCTGGCCAGCGCGGCCGGGTTGTGGATCTCCTCCTCCGTGGCCATGCAGACCGTCAGGCCGTTGCACAGCGGGATGAATTCCTCCATCACCGAGACGTCGAAGGTGATCGCCGCCAGCGCAAGAGACACGGAAGCGTGGTCCGTGTAGTTGGTGATCTCGATATTGCGCGGGTTGGCGTTTACGAAATTGCAAAGGTTCCGGTGCTCGATCATGACGCCCTTGGGCTTGCCGGTCGAGCCGGAGGTATACAGGCAGTAGGCCAGCGCGTCCGTGTCGATCTTCAGACCGGGATCGTCTTCCTTTCCCGCCGCAAGCAGCGCCTCGACCGTCAGTACGCGGTAGGTTTTTCCTTCCCACAGCGCGCTTCTCTGGGCGCGGATCGCCTCGGTGGTGACGACGAAGGGGCTCTGCGCGTCGGTAAGGCAGTATTCGATGCGCTCGTCCGGATAGGAGGGCGTCATTGGCAGAAACGCCGCGCCCGCCTTCAGGATGCCGAGATTAACGATATAAGCGTATTTGTCCCGCTCGAGGATCAGGCCCACGATCTGGCCGCGGCCCACGCCAAGATCGATCAGCGCGTGCGCCACGCGGTTCGCCGCCCGGTTCAGCGCGCCGTAGGTCATGCTCTCACCGTCCGCGATCAGAGCCGTCCTTTCGGGACAGCCGGCGGCCTGCCGTTCGAACAGGCGGTTCACGCTGACCAGTTCGACGGGATAGTCCGTGTCGTTAAAGCGCTCGATGCGATCCAGCTCGTCCGCCGGAGTGAGGGTCACGTCGCCCAGCGTCTGCGCTGTGAGGAAGCTGAGCGCCGCCTCCTCCAGGACGTGCGTCAGCCGGTCGATGAACGCGCGGCTGTACATGTCCGCGCGGTATTCGAACTCGAAGCGGTACCTGCCGTTCTCCACGAACAGATCGATGGACAGCTGGGACTTGGCGACGTCGGGCACGCCTTCCGCGAACACCGTCTTCTGTCCGCCCAGGTCGAATTCGACGAAATCATCTCCCTGATAAACGAACATCACGTCGCTCTGAATGCCGTAGGCGCGGCTGATCTCCGCGAAGGAATAGATATCATTGCTCATGGAGGAGAGAAGCTGCTCCTGCGTGGCGCTCAGGTAATCCGCGACGGCGCGGTTGTCCGCAGGTTCCGCGTAAACCGGAAGCGTCTTGACGAGCATCCCCATTGTGGCGGCGGTCCGCCCGTCGCTGCGTCCGTTGTAGATCGTTGTCAGGCAGACTTCCTCCGTGTGCTCATACCGGCCCAGCACAAAGCCCATCAGCGAGAGGAAGAACACGTTGGGCGTGATCCGCTTTTCGCGGCAGTATGCCTCGACGCGCTCCGGCGTGAGCCTGTCGCTGAAGACGCGGACAAAGCCGCAGCGCTCCTGCTCTTCATAAATGTCCCGCTCCGGCGTCGTGCAGCCGGAAACGCCGGTGAACAGTTCGTCATAATAGCGTTTGGCGTTTTGATATGTCTCGCTTTCCCGGGCCTGCTCCTCGTCGGCCGCCAGATCAAACTGGGAGTACGGCTCGCCCAGAAGCTCCTCGCCGCGCAGCGCCCGGTCCAGCTCCTGCGCGAACACGGCGATCGAAGAACCGTCGCTGATAATATGGTGGAAATCGAGGACAAGGTAAACGTGCTCGTCCGTGACGAAGACGGCGAACCGATACAGAGGCCCGTGTTCGAAGTCAAACGGCCTGGCAAATCCTTTGAAAAAGGCCGCGTACTCCTCCTCGGTTCCCCGGACGACGTCCACGTCTGCCGGGCGGTCGTCCTGCGGGAACATGCAGATGCGGCCGTCTTCATCCGCGCGGACGGCGCATTTGACAGAAGGATGCGCGTCCACGACGCGCCGCACGGCGTCTCGCAGCTTCTCGACGTCGGTGTCCTTCCCGAGCGGAAAAACGCCCGGCAGATTGTAGAAAACCGCCTCGGGATGCTTCATGCACTCTACGTAAATGCCCATCTGCGTCTGCGTGAGCGGATAGCGGCCGCGCCTGACGGGGGCGGATGTCTTTTCAGCCGTGCGAAGATAATCCTCCAGCTTCCGCGCCGTGCCGTATTCCCGCAGCGTCTTGGCGGCGACTGCGGCGCCGAACTCGTTGGTCAGCAGCACGAGGAATTTAATGGAGCCGACGGAGGTCAGCCCCGCCTCAAAGAAATCGGTATCGATGCCGAAGGACTCATGCCCCACCACGCCTGCGAGAAGCTCGCAGATCTTCTTCTGCGCTTCGGTCTCGGGGGGCGCATAGGATACTGCGCGTCTCTCCGGCCTGGGAAGGGCGCGCTTGTCCACCTTCTGGTTCTGGTTCAGCGGGATACGGTCGATCTGCATGGTGACGGCAGGCACCATATACGGCGGTTTGGTCTTGCGGATGAAGCGGTTGAGCGCCTCTACGTCCAGCGGCTCATCCGCGACGACGTAGGCCGCCACATATTTGCCGCCGCCCGCCTCGTCATAGGCGACCACCGTGGCGTCCTTCACGCCCTCGAAACGGCGGATGACGCCCTCGACCTCGCTGAGTTCGATGCGGAAGCCGCGGATCTTCACCTGTGAGTCGCGCCGTCCGATGAATTCCACATTGCCGTCCGGCAGGAAACGCACGATGTCGCCCGTGCGGTACATCCGAGCGAAGCGCGGATCCCCGCAGAAGGGATTTTTCACGAAGACCTGCGCGGTCTGCTCCGGGCGGTTTAAGTAGCCGCGGGCGACCTGCGGTCCGGAAATGCACAGCTCGCCCGGCACGCCGACGGGAACGCGGCGGCCCCGCGGGTCAAGGATATATAACTTGATATTGCTCAGAGGCCTGCCGATGGGCACATTGCGGCAGAGACTCTCCACGTGGAAGGTCGTGGTGAAGATCGTACACTCCGTCGGGCCGTATCCGTTGGTAAACCGATAGCGCGGCGGCTGCACGGGAACCAGCGTCTCGCCGCCGACGGACAGATATCTGGGGTATTCGCCGTCCGGGAACAGCTCCGCGTACTGTCTGCCCACCTGCGTGGTCATGAAGATATGCGAAACCTGATTCTCTGTTAAATACCGGTTGATGGCGATCAGATCCAGGCGGATGTCCTCGGCGATGATGTGCAGCTGCGCGCCGCTGGACAGCGCCGGATACATATCCATCATGCAGGCGTCAAAGCCGAAGGACGCGTAGGCCGCCGCCCGGCTGTTCTCATCCATCTTGTAATACTTCGTAAACCAACTGCAGAAGGCCGTCAGATTGCCGTGCTCGAGCATGACGCCCTTGGGCGTGCCGGTAGAGCCGGATGTGTAGAGCAGGATGAACAGATCCTCCGGTTTCGGACGCGGGAGAATCTCTTCGCAGGCGGGAAGCGCGGGGATCTCATCCGTTGTCAGCACCGGCCCGCGGTACTCCGGTACCAGCGAAAGCAGCGACCGGTCCGCGATGAGAAGTTTCGCGCCCGCGTCGCGCATCATGAACGCGAGCCGCTCCGGCGGATAGCTGGGGTCCAGCGGCTGATAGGCCGCGCCGGACTTGAGAACGCCCACCGCGCAGATGGGCATATACTCGCACCGGGGGATCAGGATGGAGACCACGTCCTCCCGGCCGAGTCCCGCGCGGAGCAGATAAGCGGCGATCCGGTCCGTCAGGTCGGAAAACGCCTTGTAAGTATAGCGCCGGTCCTTATAGACCACCGCGATGTTGTCCGGGAAACGCTCCGCCGCGCGGTCAATGCGGTCGATCAGCGTCTCCCCGTCGTCGAAGGGCGCGTCTGTCTCGTTAAATGAGTCCAGCTCCGCGCGCTGCGCGTCGGTCAGGATGTCGATCTCTCCGGCGGCGTCTTCGCCCCGCGCGACGGCCTGCAGCACCGCCGTCAGTGAATCCAGCAGGCGGTTCATCGTGTCTTCGCCGCAGCGCGCGGCGTTATATTTCAACGCAAGCCTGGCGCCGGTGATATCCTGCTTATATTCGGCGCCAGCGCCGCCCGATTCCGTGTCAAAGAACATACACAGCGCCGTTTGGGGCCTGGCGTCCGTCAGTGAAAAGCTGTTAAAAAAGTCCTTGTCGTCTGTCAGCACCGGCATCGCGGACAGCCCGAGCTCCGCGCAGACGGCGTCAAATCCGGCGCCGCGCCGCTTGGCCTCGTCCGCCTGCGCCATTACGGCGCGGCAGCAGCCGGTCAGGGACGTTTCCTTTTCAAAATCACAATAAACAGGACAGCGGCTTCCCGCGCGGACCACCGCGCAGAGCGCGTCCGGACTGCCGGTGTATTTCGCCAGCAGAAGCATCGCCGCCGTCTCATACAGAGCCGTCAGACCAAGCCCGTTTTGCCGGGCGAAGCCTTCAAGGCTTTCCGCAAGACCGTCCGGCAGGGCGCGGCGAATGACCGTCTCATCGAATTCCCCTTCCCGCGCCTGCGCGTCGGGAAGCGGCAGAGAGTCCGCCTCCGGGTTAAGGATCGCTCCCCTGAAATATTCGAAATCCTCATTCATAGCGCTCATGATCCGCACTCCTTTTCTTCCCTGGCTGTAATATCCAGATCCTTGTCGAATCCCGTCAGCCGGAACACGTCCATCACCTCGCTGCGCACGCGGACGACGGAAAAGCTCCCGCCCAGCTTCAGCATTTTCTTATAGCCATAAAGTACCGCCCGCAGGCCGGACGAACAGATATACTCGACTTTGTCAAAATCAAGGACAAGACCCTTGACGTCGCCAATACCCTGAATGGCCTCCATCAGTTCGGCCGACGACGGAGTGTCCAGCCAGCCCTCGGCGGCCAGTATGGTTTTTCCATTTTCCTCGCTTTCGATGATCTTCATGACAGCCTCCCTCACACTGTATCATGATAGCATGATAAAACAGAAAGCGAAGAAAATCAATATTCTTTCAGAACAAAACGCAGTCTTTCCATGTGATATTCAGCTGTAAGTGTCTCTCTTCATCAATTGGAAATGTTAAAGCGTAAAAAAATACAGCATCAGTTTTTCAGGCAGCCAATAGGAACCACAAACACGCCGTCGTGACGGCGGTATGCGTAATCTCCGGTTCCTGTCAAAACCATAAGGAACGACGGTGCGTTCATTTTTTCCGTGTCAAGCTTGGATTCCATTGATTTCAGGCTTTTGGCGCCTTCTTCAATAAGCCTGTCGCCGCCCAGCTTGATTTCGATGAGGCCGTATTTACCGTTTCTTAAGTGGACGACCGCGTCACATTCCTGTCCTTCTTTGTCCCGATAATGATAAACTGCGCCGTTCAGGGCGTCCGCAAAGACACGAATATCCCGGATACATAGAGTCTCAAAAAGAAATCCGAATGTTTTCAGGTCATTGATCAGGTCGTTCGGACCGATACCCAAAGCCGCGGCTGCTATGGAAGGATCGACATAGTATCTGGTATCCGATGAGCGAATCGCGGTTTTTGACCGCAGATTGGGATTCCAGGCGGGCATATCTTCCACAACAAAGATTTTACGGAGGGCGTTGACGTAAGAGGCAACCGTTTCTTCGTTAATCGGCGTCTCATCATTTGCCGCAATATCCTGAGCCAGAACGGTATTCGGAACCTGTCCGCCCTGGTTTCTCGCATAAGAACGCATAAGGCGCCGGACTCTTTCCGGGTTCTTCTGTACATTGTCTGCCCGGTTAATATCAGAGCGGATCACCGCATCGCAGTAATCCATAGCCTGTTCAAGAGCAATCTCTTCAGGCATGTCTACAGCCTGCGGCCACCCTCCCCGGCACACAAGAAAGGCTAACCGATCCATACTAAGGCGTGATTCTCCGTCTATTTCCTTGTTTCCGTCAAACAGATCCTTCAGACTGACCTGGCCTGTCGAATCACCGGATTCGTATAAGCTCATTGGTCTCATCGTCAGCCATGCGAATCGCCCCGTTCCGGAATGGGCAATCTCTCTGGTGTCAGCGGGGACAGCGGAACCGGTGAGTATAAACTGTCCAAGATCGCCGCGGTGGTCAACTTCAAAGCGGATCGCATCCCAAAGTTTTGGAGCCAGCTGCCATTCGTCTATCAGCCTCGGAGCTTTTCCCTGTAACAGCCGCTTGGGATTCATCTCAGACATAGCCATATTCTGCTCTTTTCTTTCCGGATCATCCATATACAGGACGCTGGAAGCAATCTGTTCGGCAGTCGTAGTCTTTCCGCACCACTTAGGGCCTTCGATCAGGACAGCGCCTTTGCCTTCCAGCTTTCGCTTCAGGATAGCGTCAGCAATTCTGTTTCTGTAAATCTTCATTTCGGAATGCCTCATTTCTATTATCGGATGCTTGTATTATACGTCGTAATTGTATTTTTTACAACAGATTTCCGACGATTGGCGGCAAATTTTTCCGATGGTTGGCGGAATTTTATACCGACGATTGGCGGTAAATTTTTCCGATGATTGGCGATATTTTGTTCCGACATTTGGCGGCAGTCGAAACCAGCCAGCTGAGAATTTTTACAATTCGTCGCCGGCAACGCTTGACACATGGCCTGGAGATATGGTACATTCTGGTTAGCAAATGCTAACGAATGGTTTTCTGCTGTTTCCCGAAGCGGCTTTTGTTTCCATGCAAGCAAGGCGCCGGTGACGCTCTGCTCGTATTAAGCCGGCAGGTTAGCATAAGCTAACAACCGATCAGACAGTGCCATTTCGGCAGAAAGAAGGATGAGAGCATGAAAACGAACGCGGAACGCGCGCGGGAACGGCTGACTTTAACGCCGGCCGCAGAGTTTACATTGGAGAAGGACGGTTTTATCGGCGCGCTGTATCGGCCGGAGCGGGACGAGTATCCGGGAAAGGCGGTCATCATGTTCGGCGGCAGCGACGGCATTTATAACCTTACGAAGCTGGCTGCGGAGCAGTATGTAAAGCGCGGGATGACCATCCTTGCTCTGGCGTATTGGAACGAACCCGGCCTGCCGGATGGCTTTGAAAAAGTCCCGGTAGATTCGGTAGAAAAAGCCGTTCTATGGCTGCGCGGGCAAGGCTATGAGAAAATCGGCCTGTGGGGCATCTCGATGGGCGCGGAGCTGGCGCTGCTGGCCGGCAGCCTGATGCCGGGACTGATCTCCTGCGTGACGGTGGTGTGCCCAACGAACATCTGCAGCCAGGGCTTTATAAAGAAAAAGGGCGTCAAACCTCTGGAATGCGCTGCTTTTGGCTGGCGGGGCAAGGAGCTGCCCTGGGCGAGACTGAAGTTTTCCAGGACCGCTATTTTCCGGGACAGCCTGTGGGAGAGAGGGATATGCCTGCGCTCCTGCTATGAGGACGCGGTGCTTCACGCGCCTGAGGGTGCGCAGATCAAGGTGGAAAACATAAGCGGTCCGGTGCTGCTCATTTACCCGGAGCGCGACGGTATGTGGCCCTCCGAGCTGTCGGCAGAGAAGATCAGGGCGCGGCTGAAGGAGAAGAATTTCGCCTACCCCTGCAAGTGCGTCAGCTACAAATACGCCAGTCATATGCTGATCCCGCTGAAGTCCCGGTCCACGGTCATGTTCCGGGTAGAGAGGAAATATCCGGAACAGTGCTGGGAGAGCGACATGGACGCCTTTGAAAAGACGCTGGCGTTCTGGAAAGAGGTCTGGTGAGATAAGAAAGGAATGGTTTTACATATGTCAGAGCAGGAAATAAATTTTTTGGAAATCGTTGACCTTACAAAATCCTTCGGCAGCGGAGATACCAGACAGGAGGTGCTTCGAGGGGTCAGCTTCTCTGTGGCAAAGGGAGAATTCTGCGTGCTTCTCGGTCCTTCCGGTTCGGGTAAATCCACACTGCTGAACATCATCGGCGGGATAGACAGCGCTGATTCCGGATATATCTCTATTAACGGCGATAAATTGAAGGAACTGGGAGAAAAACGCCTGACGCAGTACCGCCGCCGTCATCTCGGCTATGTCTTTCAGCAGTATAATCTTATTTCAAATCTGAATGTCAGGGAAAACATCGAGGTGGGAGCGTACCTTTCCGATGCGCCGCTTAATACAGACGAGCTGCTTCATACGCTGGGGCTTTACGAGCATCGCCATAAGCTGCCGAATCAGCTTTCCGGCGGTCAGCAGCAGCGCGTGTCCATCGGCAGAGCCATTGTGAAAAATCCGGATATCCTGCTGTGCGACGAGCCCACGGGAGCGCTGGATTATACAACTTCAAAGGAAATTTTGAAGCTGATCGAAGAGATCAATCGGAAATACAAAAACACCGTCATTATGGTTACGCACAATGAGGCGATCAAAAATATGGCGGATCATGTAATCAAGCTACGTGACGGCAGGGTGCGCCTGAACGAAAGAAACACGCACAGGATATCTGCCGATGAGATTGAATGGTGAGGAGCGTGGCGGCATGAAAGGAAAAACAAAAAATCCGCTTACGAAGCGCATTCCGAGAGAGCTGATCGGAGACTGGCGGAAGTATCTGGTGGTCGGTCTTTTTCTGATCCTTACCATTGGATTCGTATCGGGAATGTATGTGGCGAACGAAAGCATGCTGTCAGCACTAAACAGCGGCGCAGAGAAATACAAATTGGAAGACGGGCATTTTGAGCTTGATGAGAAAGCGGATCCGGAGCTTCTCGACGCGATTGCGTCGGGAGAAAAAGCGGACGTCAGGCTGAACGATGCAGATTTCCGCCCTGTTCCCGTCAGGCTCTATGAAAACTTCTATCGTGATGAAGAGGAGGACCATAACAATGACGGCGTGACCGACGGCTCTGTTCGCGTATACGTTAAAACGGCCGATGTGAATTTAGCCTGCCTGATGGATGGTCGTTTTCCTGAAAGCGACGACGAGATCGCCATCGACCGTATGCACGCCGACAATGTAGGGTTAAAGGCAGGAGATACCATTACCGTCGGTAAAAAGGAATGGAAGATTGTAGGCCTTCTCGCCTATGTCAACTATTCCACGCTTCACGAAAAAAGAACAGATGTGATGTTTGACGCACTGAAATTCAATGTGGCGATGACTACAAAGGAAGGCTTTGATAGTCTTCAAAAGCCGATCCATTATGCCTATGCGTGGCAGTATAAAGATTCCCCGGAGGATGAAACGGAAGAGAAGAAGCTGGCGGATGATTTCCTGAAGGCTGTGCTCACCCAAACTGTCACCGCGGAAAATGAGTTTGCTAATTATCTTCCCGCCTACGAAAACCCGGCTGTCAATTTTGCCGCCGGCGATATGGGCGTAGATATGGCAATGGGCGGCGTGCTGCTTGATATTCTCATTGTGATCATCGCTTTTATCTTTGCCGTTACGATCAGCAATACGATCACGAAGGAATCGCGAACCATCGGCACACTGCGCGCTTCCGGATATACAAGGGGCGAACTGATCCGGCATTATCTTGCCATGCCGGTGATCGTCACGCTGATCTCAGAGGCGCTGGGTAATCTGCTGGGCTATACGGTATTCAAAAATGTAGTGGTTTCTATGTACTATAACAGCTACAGCCTGCCTGCCTATGAGACAGTGTGGAATGCTTCCGCCTTTGTGAAAACAACGCTGATCCCGCTTATATTGATGTTTATTGTCAATTTCTTCATCATTGCCCGGAAAATGAGACATACGCCGCTTGCATTCTTACGGCAGGATCTCAAAAAAGAAGGGCGCAAAAAGGCGATCCGCCTGCCGAAATGGAAATTTTTCACCCGTTTCCGGATACGGATCATCTTCCAGAATGTTCCGAATTATCTGATCCTGTTCTTCGGTGTGCTTTTTGTCCTGATTCTGCTGGCGATGGCGGTGGGAATGCCGGATACACTTGACTATTACAAGGAAAACGCGAGCGATATGATGTTCGCGGATTATCAGTACATTTTGAGATCCTTTGAAGATGAAGACGGAAATGTGATCGTAACTTCAAATGACAGCGCTGAGAGATTCGCTCTGACTTCTCTGATACGAAAGAGCGATGCGATAAGCGAAGAGGTTTCCGTATACGGAATTGAGGAAGGCAGCAGCTATGTGTCGATTGGCGGACTGTCCGCATTGCAGGAAAATGAGGTTTATATTTCCGGCTCGTTTAGGGATAAGTACGGCGTTTCTGTCGGAGATACCATTCTGCTCGATGAAAAATATGAAAGCAGGCAATATGAATTCAGGGTCGCAGGTTTTTACGAAAGATCGCAGAGTATTGCGGTCTTTATGCCGATCGGACAGTTCCGCTCTGTTTTCGGACTGGCGGAGGACGAGTTCAGCGGATATCTTTCAGACTCTGAGATCACGGATATTGAAGAGAGCAGCATCGCCACGGTCATTACCGAAAGGAAGATCACGAAAATGTGCGATCAGCTCGATCATTCCATGGGAGCATACATGCGGTATTTTCAGATCCTCTGCATCCTGCTGTCGGCGGTTATGATCTATTTGCTCACAAAAATCATTATCGAGAAAAATGAGAACGCTATCTCCATGACCAAGATACTCGGTTATGAAAACAGCGAGATCGCGCGGCTGTATCTGCTCTCTACGACGATCGTTTTTGCAGTCTGCGACGCCGTCGGCGTTTTTCTCGGCACACTTGTTATGAGCGCCGCGTGGAAAGCTATCATGCTCAGTTACAGCGGCTGGTTTGCCTTTATGATAACTCCGGCAGGATATGCAAAAATGTTTTTGTTTGTACTGATCGGATACCTTATTGTTTTGCTCTTTGATTTCAGACGAATTAAAAGAATACCGCTGAACGAAGCGCTGAAAAATGCGGAATAAAAGGATTTTTACGCCGCTTTATGAGACGGCGGACAGTCTGCATATGCGGCTGGCGGGAATGTATGCCAAAGCCACAGTGGAAACTAATGACGGAAAAGAAACGGGAGGTTTTTGCCAATGATTATCCCCCGTTGTGACAAATAAACTGCGGGAAATGGGATGTATTGCCGAGAAACCGCCTGCCTAAAAAAGCGATATGATACGCAAGGTAATTGCGATGGTAATCTATGCCGTTCTCTTTGCCATGCTTCTAAAAAAGCGGGAACAGGATCTTGACATCATCACGCGCGAGGCCGACAACGCTGTCAATCACACGGATGAGGATATCCCTCTTGCATTTTTATCGAAAAAAGCGTATATTAACATTAGTCAAAAATGCGTGCTTGCACATTTTTGTCGAAAGGAGAGACAGACATGATACAACGCCCAAGGTATCTCAACAAATTGATCGATAAAAAAGAAAATGGAATGGTAAAGGTGATCACTGGCATCAGGCGCTGCGGAAAGTCCTATCTGCTATTTGAAATCTATCGCAGCTATTTAAACAGTATCGGTGTGGATAGTTCCCATATCATTGCGCTTGCTTTGGATGACGATGAGAATATCCGGTACAGGAACCCGCTGGAGCTTGGGAAATATATCCGAAGCCTGCTTGTGGATCAGGACCGGATGTACTATGTCTTTCTGGACGAGATTCAGAAGGTGGCGGATATTCCTAACCCATATCTGCCCGGCAGCGGAGAGACCGTAGGCTTTGTGGATGTTCTGCTGGGGCTTATGAAGATCCGAAACGTTGATCTGTATGTCACGGGGAGCAATTCTAAAATGCTTTCTTCTGATATCCTGACCGAGTTCCGTGGGAGAGGGGATGAAGTGCACGTGAATCCTCTGTGCTATCGGGAATTCTATGATGCTTATGGAGACGACAAACGCCATGCGTGGCGGGATTATTTTACTTACGGCGGGATGCCGCTGGTTCTCCGGCAGAAAACGCCGCAGGATAAAAGCAAATATTTACACGATCTTTTCGATAAAATTTATCTGGACGATATT
>CANQGA010000019.1 GCA_947600145.1 uncultured Lachnospiraceae bacterium
GTTTTTGGAATTGTTTTTCTCAAACCTTCTGCTCGGTACAAATTACGAATTAAAGAATCGCTATATGCACATTGATTTTGTGGATGAAACCGCTTTTCAAAGTGCCAAGAGCAAAACACCAAAGTGCCAAATTGGCACTTTGGACTGTACTTTAGAAGAAATTGCTGTGTTAGATTTAATAAAAAAGGACCCGTCTGTTAAGCAAACTGAACTTGCAGAACAAACAGGAAAGTCAGTCAGAAGCATAAAGCGCATGATAGATTCTCTGAAAGAGAAACAATACATCCGTAGAGTAGACGGAAAACGCTATGGCAAATGGGAAATTTTGGTTTAACATATAAAAGTAGGAAGTTAATTGGTTTTTCCATGCGAACAGAGCGCCAGTGACGCTCTGTTCGTATCGACCTGAACTGCGGGGGTACCGCCATCCGGAAAAACGCGTCACGCCTTGTCGGCTTCATCCCCGGATGTGAGGATGACCACCGGCGAGGTCCCCTGCACATATTCGCGCTTGTCCAGCTTTCGTCTGTAGAAGGGAAACGATTCCTTCACGGAATCAGGCAGCGCCATGAACTGTGTGGGGGGGTAACCCGTATACTGTTTGAAACAGCGGTTGAACACGCGGATGTTGGTAAATCCGCAGGACAACGCCACGTCGATCATCTTGGCGTCCGTACTGCAGATCATTTTCGCCGCATGCTCCACCCGCACCATGTTCAGATAGGAAATGTAATTGATCCCCACTACCTTGCTGAACGTCCTCGAGAAATGCTCGGAGCTTAAGTTCATCTGCCGCGCGGCGTCCTCCAGCGTGATGGTCTCGGCGTAATGCTCGTCGATATACGCCAGAAGCTGCCGGATATCGTGGAGGCGTCCCAGACGGGGCTTGGCGCCCGGCATGGGGATGATATTGTTCAAATGGTAGCGGCGGAGCGAGTACATGACGTTCTTCAGCTTCGCGGACACGATCTCTTTATAATAATCGTCCCGTTCTTCCAGCTCTGTGTGGACCGTATCGAACAGTTCCCGGACGGCGTCCGTCATGCCGTACCGCTCAAGATCCTCCGCCGTGACCAGCGGTTTGAAGAAACAGGCCTGGTAATTGGGCCAGATAATATTCATATCAAACAGGATAAAATCGATCCGGTTCCGATACCGGTGGCTGGGTATATAGTGCAGCGCGCCCGTGTCGATGATGACCAGATCGCCTTTCTTTGCGGAAATCTCCGAGTCCTCGATGCAGATATCTGCCTTCCCCCTGCGGATGTAGATCAGTTCGATCTCCTGATGCCAGTGGGCCAGGCAGCCCATGTTGTCGTAGCAGTCCTGCCATACCATGAATCCGGACGGATAATTCCGCACTTCATGAAGCCCTTTCATAGAATCCATCTCCCTTCCCATTCCGAAAATACATCGTTATGTGGCATTTTAACGATACGGTCCGGTACCCCCTTTTTGATTATAGCAAAAATGTCAAGAAATGTCCAGTCATAATCAAATAATAGCGAGAAATGCCTGAATATACGGACATTTTTAAGCTATCTATACAGGTTTTGATCCTGAGAAATGTGGCGTTTACTGTCAACGGCGGGGATGAAATAGTTCTTGAACATATTGGCCAAAATGAATATAATAGAATCAGTGAATGGAATACCGGCGCTGTGGTGACAGGAACAGGAAGAATAAGCGTGGGGTGGAGAGATGAGAATAAAGCATCTGACGATTGAGAACTTCAAGGGGTTGACTCATTGCGAGATTGACTTTGAACCGGGTTTTAACCTGCTGATTGGTGATAACGGGAAAGGGAAAACATCGATTCTCGAGGCGCTTTCTGTCGCGCTTGGAGGATTTCTTGTAGGGATTGATGATATTTCTGCGAAGCACTTTGTAAAAAGTGAAATAAGAATCTCATCCAGCCTGATGGGTGAGGGATCTTTTGACTGGCAGTATGAGACGCCGGTTATGGTGAACTGCATGGCGGAGGTCAATGGGCAGGAGTATGAGTGGACACGCCGCAAGAGCAGTGTAAGAGCGTCCCGAAGCACAGTAGAACCCAAGAAGATCTGTACACTTGCGGGAAAGCTGGCTAAGGATGTCAACAGCCAGCTTCCGGTTTTGAACTATCAGAGCGCGGCCAGGACCTGGATGCAGAAAAGGGAACAGACGGAGAATGTTTTCGATTCGGATTTTCGGCGCACTGTGGGATATAAGAACTGCCTGGATGAAGCCTCTGATCAGAAGATGCTCCTGAACTGGTGCGCAAAGATGGAGCAGGTATCCTGGCAGAAGAAGAAGCCGATCGCCGAATATGAGGCGGTGAAAAATGCGCTGTCGGTGTTTATGGGCGCTATGAACGGCGGGGCTGAACCGCAGATCCTGTTTGACCGACGAAGTCTGGAGCTGTCGTATATCGAAAGCGGGAATGTACTGCCGGTGCGCTGCTTAAGTGCCGGATACCAGGCTGTGATCTGGATGGTGCTGGATATAGCGTACCGAATGGCAGTTCTGAACCCGAATATGTATGAAAGGGCTGCAGAGACGGGCGGCGTTGTGCTGATTGATGAGCTGGACATGCATCTCCATCCGAAGTGGCAATGGAACATAATTGATGCACTGCAGAAGACATTCCCAAATGTCCAGTTTATTGCGGCAACGCATTCTCCGATCCTGATCGCTGCATGCCGGAAAGGACATCTTGTGTATGTGAATGGGGATGAAATCTCTTATGGGGAGACGGATTTCGGCATGGAGGTGAACGACGTTCTTTCTTACACGCAGGGGAGCAGAGCGATTGCGGCAGCTATGGAAGGCAGGCTGAATCACATTTACGAAGAGATCGATGAAGGAAGACTTAAGCAGGCTCAAATTGACCTGACGGAACTGGAAGGCCAGTTGGGGGAAGATCATCCGGAAGTATTAAAGGTGAAAACGGCACTGGATTTTGAACTGGCAGTATCGGAGGGCGGAGAATGATCTATATTCAGAAAGGCAGGGAGCCCGCCTCCCTTACCCGATACCGTCAGCAGGACGGGGCCTATTTCGATGGATATGATCACAAGGAGGAACTGAGAGAAGTCCTGCTCCGTGATCAGGGCTATATTTGTGCCTATTGTATGCGCCGTATCCATAATGATCCGATGAAGATGAAGATAGAGCATTGGGTCGCCCAGAGCCGCTTAGCATCTGACAAGGACGCATTGGACTATCGGATCCTGCTTGGGGTATGTGATGGCTGCCGGGGGGACGCGGAGAAGAATACGACCTGTGATGAACACCGCGGCGACCAGGAACTCTATGTGAATCCCCTGGACAGTGAGATGATGGAAACGGTCTTTTATAAAAGGGATGGGTCAATTCATTCGAAGGATCCGAGGATCGAGCATGATCTGGAGGTTACCTTGAATCTGAACTGTAAGACAGCAAAGTCCAGAATCGTGTTGAACCGGAAGAAAATCTACGAAGAGTGTATGGACCGCCTGATCAGGCTTCAGAAGAAAGGAAACTGGAAAGAAGATACGATCAAGAGTGTGCTGCGGTATTATAATGAGGAGACAGAGGGCAGGAAAAAGGAATATGTCGGTGTACCTCTGTATATCCTCAAAAAGAGAGCCGCATCGATATCGAAATGAAGGTATTTTATAAGCAACGGTCATCCTCCACGCTGCGGAGAACGTTCATTTTTGTTCGTGGGATAGTCCCACACCCTTATGAATAATAGAATACTTGAGAATTTTTCGCAAAACATCATGCAAAGCGGATGCAGTCTGATTATAATAATTATTAGATTAGATTAGAAGGAGGAACGGCGTCAATGCTCATTGAAGGAAAAACGGCAGAGCCTAAGCGAGAGTATGCGGACGATTCACATGATCGGTGAGGACGGGACGTTTACAAATCTGGCGTTCCTATTATCTGAACAATGCACCCACATGGTCAAACTGGCGGTTTTTGAAGGAAGCAAAAAATCTGTTTTCAAGGACCGTACCGAGTTGTCCGGTTCTCTGTTGGAACAGCTTGAGGCCGTTTTTGATTATATCAACCGCTACAAGGAAGAACGAGTCGAAGCTGTTGTCAGCCTATGCCGAAAAAACGGCTTTGTTGTCCGAAAAGATATTGAACAAGCTCTGCACGTTTCTCAGGCAACAGCAATTTTACTTCTGCGTGAAATGGTTGCCGACGGCCTTTTGACAAAAAAAGGCGCAGCGAAGACCTTGCGTTACTATTTGACAGCTTTGTGATTTTTGATGTGGAAAATCTGTGTGAACTGTATCGAACAGTTCCCGGACGGCGTCCGTCATGCCGTACCGCTCAAACTCCTCCGCCGTGACCGGCGGTTTGAAGAAACAGGCCTGGTAATTGGGCCAGATAATATTCATATCAAACAGGATAAAATCGATCCGGTTCCGATACCGGTGGCTGGGTATATAGTGCAGCGCGCCCGTGTCGATGATGACCAGATCGCCTTTCTTTGCGGAAATCTCCGAGTCCTCGATGCAGATATCTGCCTTCCCCCTGCGGATGTAGATCAGTTCGATCTCCTGATGCCAGTGGGCCAGGCAGCCCATGTTGTCGTAGCAGTCCTGCCATACCATGAATCCGGACGGATAATTCCGCACTTCATGAAGCCCTTTCATAGAATCCATCTCCCTTCCCATTCCGAAAATACATCGTTATGTGGCATTTTAACGATACGGTCCGGTACCCCCTTTTTGATTATAGCAAAAATGTCAAGAAATGTCCAGTCATAATCAAATAATAGCGAGAAATGTGACGAAAAACACGATAAAATATGAACAAGATGTGAATCAAAGATGAATTAACACATTATTACTGGATATAAATGGAAAATATGAAACTATAAAAAGCGTATCTCGAATACTGCAAGTTAATTTTTCATGGACAGATTTTATCTCTTCCGCCTGCGGAAGGATAAAATAGATGAGGACCGCGGTACGGCCCGCGCGTACAGCCTGAGCCGTCCAGGGTCCTGCAGCTTGAGAAAACGGCAATCAAAAAGAGGGGAAGGTGAGAAAATGGCAAAAAGCCGACTGGTCGGCGAATACCCGGCGATCGGTATCCGGCCCGTCATCGACGCCCGCAAGGGCGCTCTGGACGTGCGGGGATCGCTGGAAGACCAGACTATGAGTATGGCAAAAGCTGCCGCCAGGCTGTATGAGGAGAATCTCCGATACGCGGACGGCAGGCCGGTGCGGGTGGTCATCGCGGACACGACGATCGGACGCGCGGGAGAGACGGCCGCCTGCCAGGCAAAGTTTGAGCGGGAGGGTGTGGCGATCACCCTGACCGTGACGCCCTGCTGGTGCTACGACGCGGAGACCATGGATATGGACCGCACTACGATCAAGGCCGTGTGGGGCTTCAACGGGACAGAGCGTCCCGGCGCGGTGTATCTGGCGTCAGTGCTGGCGACCCACGCGCAGAAGGGACTTCCGGCGTTCGGAATCTACGGCCACGAGGTCTGCGAGGCAGACGACACCTCGATCCCGGAGGATGTGAAGGAGAAGCTTCTCAGGTTCGGCCGGGCCGCGGTAGCGGCGGCATCCATGAGAGGAAAGTCCTATCTGCAGATCGGTTCCGCCTGTATGGGAATCGGCGGATCCATCATCGATACGGATTTCATTGAGTCCTATCTGGGAATGCGCGTGGAGTCCGTGGACGAGGTAGAGATCCTCCGCCGCATGAGCGAAGGCATTTACGACCACGACGAGTATGAGAGGGCGCTGGCCTGGACGAAGCAGTACTGTAAAGAAGGCTTCGACAAGAATCCGGAGTTCATCCGCAAGAGCCGCGAGCAGAAGGACAGGGACTGGGAGTTCGTGGTGAAGATGATGGTCATCATCAAGGAGCTGATGTGCGGCTGCGACAGGCTGGATCCGAAGTTCTCCGAGGAGGCCATCGGCCACAACGCCATCGCGGCCGGCTTTCAGGGCCAGCGGCAGTGGACCGATTTCTACCCCAACGCCGACTTCGCAGAGGCGCTTCTGAATACCTCCTTTGACTGGGACGGCGCGAGGGAGCCCTACATCCTGGCCACAGAAAACGATGTGCTGAACGGCCTGGGAATGCTTTTCATGAAGCTTCTGACCAACCGGCCCCAGATCTTCGCCGATGTGCGTACCTACTGGAGCCCCGAGGCAGTGAAGCGGGCGGCCGGGTATGAGCTGGAAGGTGCGGCAAAGGAGAACGGCGGTTTCATCCACCTGATCAATTCGGGCGCGGCCTGCCTGGACGCGAGCGGAGAGGCGAAGGACGCTGACGGAAACGGCGTTATGAAGCAGTGGTGGGAGGTAACGGAGGAGGATCAGAAGGCGATCCTTAACGCGACCACCTGGAACCCGGCGGACAACGGCTACTTCCGCGGAGGCGGCTATTCCTCCCGATTCCTCACAAGAGCCCAGATGCCGGTGACGATGATCCGTTTAAATCTCGTAAAGGGATTGGGTCCGGTGCTGCAGCTGGCGGAAGGCTGGACCGTGGCGCTGCCGGACGAGGTGTCGGATGTGCTCTGGAAGCGGACCGACTACACCTGGCCCTGTACCTGGTTCACGCCGCGGTGCGACGGCAAAGTCGGCAGCCCGTTTAAGACGGCCTACGACGTGATGAACCACTGGGGAGCGAACCACGGCGCGATCAGCTACGGACATATCGGAGCGGATCTCATTACCTTCTGCTCCATGCTGCGGATCCCGGTGTGTATGCATAACGTACCGGCAGAGAAGATCTTTAGGCCGGCCGCGTGGAACGCGTTCGGAATGGATCGGGAAGGCGCGGACTTCAGGGCCTGCGCGGCGTATGGGGCGATGTATAAGAAGTGACGGGTAGTATTCAGAAATAACAGTGAGGGAGAAAGGAGGAAGTTCGTGAATAAGAAGAAGTTGAGCGTTCGTCTGAGACAGCACTGGCAGTTGTATCTGATGATAGCTCCGGCGTTCTTGTATATTGCAATTTTTCATTATATTCCGATCTACGGACTTCTTGGTGCGTTTGAGAACTATAAGCCCTACAAAGGATATTTTGGCAGCGACTGGGTAGGGTTACAGCATTTCAAAAAATTTTTTAACACAAACGCATTTGCCACGGTAGTGCCGAACACGATTAAACTGTCTCTGTATGGATTGATTGCGGGATTTCCGCTGCCGATCATCCTGGCGATATGCCTGAATTACGTTCCCTCCCTGCGGTTCAAGAAGCTGGTGCAGAACATTACTTACGCGCCGCACTTTATCTCATTGGTGGTTCTGGTAAGCATCCTTCAGAATTTCTTGGGAGCGAACTACGGATTAGTGAATAATGTCAGAGAAGCAATGGGAATGTCGAGAGAATTGTTTCTGTCCAGTCCAAAACTGTTTCCGCACTTCTATGTTTGGAGCGGTGTATGGCAGGGAGTAGGATGGGGCAGTATCATCTATATCTCAGCTTTGGCGGGTGTTGACCCTTCCCTGCATGAATCAGCCCGTATTGATGGCGCTTCCATTCTGCAGAGAATACGCCATATTGATATTCCATCGATTCTTCCGCTGGCGGTTACCATGCTGATTATGAATACGGGTCATATCATGAGCGTCGGATTCGATAAGGTTTATCTGATGCAGAACTCTTTGAACCTGACCAGCAGCGAGGTGATTTCCACCTATGTGTATAAACAGGGTCTGGGCAGCGCTCAGTACGGATACGCGACGGCCGTCGGACTGTTCACTGCAATTGTGAATCTGATCATGCTTCTGACGGTAAACACCATATCAAAACGTCTCAGTGAGACGAGCATCTGGTAGGAGGACAAGTGATGAGGAAGATCATTCATAATGATAAGATCTTTACCGTTTTCAACTACATCCTTGCAACGTTGTTTCTGTTGATTGCCCTCTATCCGCTGTGGTATGTGGTAATCTGCTCAATTTCTGGAATCAGCGCGATTGTAACAGGGAGAGTGTGGATTATTCCGCAATCGATCACCTTTGCCGGATATAAGAAGATGCTTGAGCAGAAAGAAATATGGACCGGTTATAAATGGACGATTCTGTATACGCTGGTGGGTACCAGCATTAACCTGACATTTACGATACCTGCCGGGTATGCGCTTACCAGAAAAACCCTGCCGTTTCGCCGGGCGATCAATATGTATTTTATGCTCACCATGTTTATTGGAGGCGGACTGATTCCCACCTATTTGTGGATGGATCGGCTGCATCTGGTCAACACCTTCTGGATTCTGGTGCTGATGGGAGCGGTGAGCGTCTGGAATATGATTATCTGCAGAACATTTTTTGAGAATAATATTCCGGGGGAACTGATCGATTCAGCGAAAATCGACGGTGCCAGCGAGATAGGAATATTTGCCAAAATCGTTCTTCCTCTGTCAAAATCGATCCTGGCGGTTATGACATTGTTTTTCGCGGTTGGACACTGGAACAGTTATTTCACCGCTTTGATTTATCTGCGCGACCGGACAAGGCAGCCGCTGCAGCTGGTTCTGCGCACACTCCTTCTGACTTCACAGCTGATGACGGAAGGAACGAATGAGATGCTGAATCAGAATATGATTGACCTGCAGAACATGAAATATTGTGTGGTAATTGCGGCCAGCCTTCCAGTTCTGATGTTATATCCGTTTATTCAGAAATATTTTGTTAAGGGCGTTATGATCGGGGCGGTTAAAGGGTAGAAATCAGGCGCCAAGTTACGTTGTGGGGCGGTCATATTCAGGAAACAGATGGGTAATAAATTCACAATAAAAGAGAGGAGAAAAGATAGGATGAGAAAGCAAAAAGGAGCAAAAGTAACGGCGGTTTTGCTGGCAGCATCTATGCTTGTGGCCTGCGGAGGCGGACAATCTGGAACTTCGGGAACTACGGCTGCCAGCGGAGGCAGTACCGCAACAACGGCTGCATCAGGCGGCAGTAGCACAGGCACGACGGCTGCAGCGGCAGAGGAAAATGGACTTTTTAATCTGGAAGGCTATCCGATTGTAAATGAACCGTTTACATTGACGATCGGCTATCAGGCGGATGCTAACTATGGCGACTGGAGCACGATGGACTGGTGGCAGAGATTGTCTGAGGAGAGCGGTATTACCTTTGAGTTTGTCGAGTATGCGGATGCCAACGCTACGAGTCTGATGTATGCCAGCCGTGATTATCCGGACATCGCGTTTAACGCAGGAAGCGACAAACAGATCGCTGATGCGGCAGAGGCAGGGGATGTCTATAATTTGGAGGAATACATGGATTATGCGCCAAACTGGAAGGAATATCTGGAAGCCAATCCGAATGTGAAGGCGAGTATTACCTATCCGGATGGTCATATCCACAGTATGCCGTCCATCAACGACCGTCTGATTTATGAGATGCGCGATATGTGGCTGATTCAGGGAACCTGGCTGGACGAGTTGGGACTTGAAGTGCCGACGACGATTGACGAGTTTTACGAAGTGCTGAAGGCATTTAAGGAGAATGCGGGTAAGGGCAGCATTCCGGCCAATGTGCAGCCGTATTACGCGAGAGGTATTACGACATCCATAGGCGGCGCTCTGGATCTGATTAATTCCTTTGGTGTCAGAGTAATGGGTGAAGGATCATTTGCTACCGTTGACGACAATGGCAAGGTTGAGTTTAATTATGCGAATCCGGATATTAAGGAACCGGTGGAGTTTATGCACAAGCTGATGGATGAAGGCCTGATGTCCAAAGACGGACTTACAGATGACGCCCAGCAGATGGCGGCAAAAACGAACGCTACGAAAGAACCGGTTGTCGGTTGCTATCACGCTTATGCAACTGGTTATAACGGTGAAGTTGCCCTGATGCCGCTCGACAGCGGAAACGGCAAGACACCGATTATCCGTGCTCAGACTTCAACGATTATGAGAAACCATTTCACCGTGTTTAAGACCTGTGAGTACCCGGAGATCGCCATGCGGCTTGCCAACATGATCGCTGAACCGGACTGGACGGTATATAATTTCTGGGGCGAGTTTGGTACTTATGTAGATAAGAATGACGATGGCACATATTTCGTAAAGGACCGTTCCGATCTCGGCACATGGCTCAATCATACGCCGCAGAACTACGCGCCTGAGCTGATGTCCAGGGAGCTTTCCGATAGGATCACCTATGAGGAAACGTTCAGCGAGTATATGAGAAATGAGGTTGCCAAGCAGTATTATCAGTGGATGATACCGAAGAAGAACCTGTTCCCGACATTTGTGTTCAGTGATGAAAACCGTGACCGCATTTCGGAGCTGCAGGGCGATATTAAACCGTTCATTTCGAGTACTTTATCAAACTGGGTGCTGAATGGTGGTATCGAAGAGGGATGGGATGCCTATGTTTCTCAGTTGAACGCTCTGGGCCTGGAAGAATACCTCGATCTTCTCCAGCAGGAGTATGACAGATATAGTGTCAATGCACAGTAAATTGTGTAAAGGTTAATCATGGATTTCTGAATTTTAATCAGGCCGCGTGAATGTCTTCGCGCGGCCTGATACACAAAATGGAAGTTATAGACGAAGAGGAGACATACTCATATGGAAAAAGTATACGATATTGGTTCACGCCGAGAGGTATTCTGGGATGATTATCTGATCGACGACCGCTATACGACGGCGATGCGCCGTATGCATCATCCGGTGAGGAAGGAATGTGTGTTCCAGGCGGATAAGCCCTGGGAGGGGGATGCCAGCTATTTTTTCAATTTCTTCAAGGATGGCGATATCTACAGGATGTATTATACCGCCCGCAACACGCCGGAAATCAATCCGGAACCCACTCCGGACAGCGACAGAAACCTGATCCGTGTCTGTTATGCGCAGAGTCCGGACGGAATCCATTGGGAGAAGCCGGCGCTGGGAATCTGTACCTTTGACGGCTCTACGGACAATAACATCATATGGGATATCGACCATGACGACTGGCACGATCCGGAGACCCAGGGAGATACCCTGTTTGTCGCGAAGGACCCGAATCCCAGCTGTCCGCCGGATGAAAAATACAAGGCGATTTACGGCGTGTGGAAGTACAATAAGGAGGAAAGCTATCACGACCATACGCTGAAATGTCTGGTAAGCGCCGACGGGATCCACTTCCGGTTTGGCTGGTATGTATACGCCAACAGGTGGTATTTTGATTCGCTTAACACGTTTTATTACGATGAAGTCCAGGGGAAATATATTTGTTATTTCCGCGGCTGGCATGCGTCCCATGAGCTGGAAAACAATAAGGAGATATCTTTCAGCAAGGACAGGACAAGGGATATCCGTAGGATAGAATCGGTGGATTTCAGGACATGGACAGAGCCGGAGATCCTTGAATACGGCGACGACGCGCCGGATTTCCATCTGTATATCAATGATATCCAGAGGTATCCGAGGGCGCCCCACATCCTTGTGGGATTCCCGGCCCGTTATCCGGACAGATTCGAGTGGACCGATAATTACGACCAGTTGTGTGGAAGGGAGGACCGGCTTGCCCGCATGGTCGTGGGAAAGCGGTTCGGCCTGACTGTCACAGATTCCCTGTTCATGTGTTCGCGGGACGGACTGCATTTCCAGAGGGAGAACGAGGCTTTTGTCCGGCCGGAACCGGAGAACGACTGGGGCTGGACCTATGGCGATTACTATGTGGCCGCGGGACTGATGGAAAAGCCCTCGGATCTTCCGGGAGCTGATCCGGAGCTTTCGCTTCTGGTTGTACATAAACGCTGGATACCGGACGGGAAAGGTTCCCGGCTTTACCGCCATACGATCCGTATGGATGGTTTTATCGGGCGCTATGCCGGGTATAAGCCGGAGACGCTGGTGACGAAGCCGTTCTTGTATAAAGGAGATACCCTGCGGATCAATTTTGAGACAAGCGCTGCAGGTTGGATGAAGGTGGAGCTTCTGGACAAGACCGGACACCCGATTGAAGGTTACGAAAGCTGTGAGCTGTTCGGCAACCGCATTGACAGGAAGGTCGATTTCCGGCTGCGTCTTGCGGCGCAGGAAGGGAAGCCGGTGAGGCTGAAATTTACGATGTCAGATGCGGAGGTATATTCATTCCGGTTCACGAAGGAGGAAGAAACAGAAGATCCTGGCCAGCGGCTTACTCTGGCTCAGCAGATGAGCGTGATTGCCGGGGATGGACGCCAGTAGCTTGTGGTGAATATGTGTGCGGGAAGCGGCGCAGACAGCTGTCTTCCCGCGCATGAAAAAGAATGGGGGATTATCGATGAAGCGTTCTACGATTAACAGGATTATAAAAGATACTATTCATTTTGTGGAATCCAGATCGCTTGCCCTTCCGCCGTTTGCGTATTGGGGTGTGGAGGAATGGCGCAGGGCCGGGGCGGATGACCGTGAACTGACGGACAATATGCTGGGCTGGGACATCACGGATTTCGGATGCGGGGATTTTGAGAAGATCGGGCTGACCATATTTACTTTCAGGAATGGAAATTTCTATCGGAAGGATGAGTATCCGAAGCCGTATGCGGAGAAACTTCTGCTGGTTGGGGACGGACAGATTTTGCCATATCATTATCATTGGAGCAAGATGGAGGATATCATTAATCGCGGCGGCGGGGATCTCCTGCTGACGCTCTGGAACAGTACAGAAGAAGATTTTAAGGATGTGAGTGGGGGCAGGAGCGGAAAGAAGGGTGAATTTGCCGCGATTGACGTAAATGTTTCTGTGGACGGACGTAGAATAACGGTTCCGGCCGGCGGTCAGCTGGTGCTTAAGCCGGGCCAGAGTATTACGCTTATGCCAGGTCAGTACCATATGTGGCAGGGCGTTCCGGGGACAGGACCGGTCATGCTGTTTGAGGTGTCCACCTGCAATGATGACACGATCGATAACCGGTTCCATACTGCCGGAGAGCGGCTTCCGGTGATTGAAGAAGATGAAGAACCGCAGTATCTGCTGTTTAAGGACTATCCGCAATACGTACGTATATGAGGCAGATGCGGCCGGAGAATATAGAGAAAGAGCATGTAAAGGAGAAAATACCGCCGTGTTAAGAAAAACGCGAAAATGCAGAAGCCGGGCAAGGAAGGCGTGGATACTTAAACTGATTCTTGCCGGGATGGTGTTCTTATACGGCCGGTGGACATTCTGGCCCGCGACGGGGACTGGTTATGCCCGGAACGTGGCAGATTCCGGAATGGAGGTACAGATGGATTACAGGCCGAAGGGTGATCAGTTGCAGACACTTGCAGAGATTCCTCCACTGGACTGGATGCTTCAGACGCAGCTGTCCGGGAGCGGGGAGAGGGCGCTTTTTGCCAAAAATTCGCTGACGGAGGAACAGAGAGAAGATATCGCGGATATTGAACAGGGGATATCTTTAATCGGCGTTTCCGGTCTGGGATATGCGCTTGACGGGGCGGCGGATGGGATATGGCGCGCCTGGGATATGGCGATTGACTACAGCACGGGGGATACCGGAAAATATGGCGGGACGCTGTCATGGTATCCTGAATTTACGGAAGACCGTGCTGTCAGGCGGTATGATGCGTGTGGTCAGACCGGAGAGAGCAGCGAGCACCGTTACCAGTCGCTGCTGACATACCATTTTCAGGAAGATACAGATATTTCTGCTTTTGTGTTTGTAACGGACAGTCCGAACGGTTTTCCGCAGGCAGGAGATGTCTATACAAGCGCTGACGGCCGGGAATGGACTCTGGCAGGAAGCTGGGACCGCTGCGCGCTGCGGGAAGCCGGCGATGATTATGCTTTTCAGCCCGCCTATATGGATTATATGGGGCGGACGGATAACTGTAAGATGCTTGGTTTCCAGCTGGGGATAAGCGCCAGGTATATTCGTTTTGCGTTTACCAGCGGCTGCGGGCGTGATTCTGCGGAGCAGATATATGCCGATCTCACCAACTCGGCGGGGAATATCATGAGTCTGCGGGAGTTGGTCCTGTATGGGAACGAACCGCGGATATGGGGAAAGGAAGAACGGTTGTATAATGGTATTCTGCTTGAGGAAGGATGGCTGCGGGACGGACTGGAAGACCTGGAGGCTGTCAATCCTCCTGTGCAGGCGGGATATCCGTCGGACAAGACCCGGATCACGGCTCCGGAGGAGATCCCTTATCTGAAGTCAGTGAAAGAAGGCGGAACCAGACCCGATGTGATCGATATTACAGTGGGCAGACAGCTGTTTGTGGATGATTTTCTGGTTGAAGAAACAGATCTGGAGCGGAACTATCATCGCGCGGAAAAATATGAAGGAAATCCGATTCTTTTCCCGGAGACCAGATGGGAAATCGGTGCAAACGCATCCCCTGTGATGACCAGCGGCGGACTCTGGTATGATATGGAAGAAAATCAGTTCAAAATGTGGTATTCTTCATCCTTTGGCGGGCCCCTGGCGTATGCGGTCAGCAATGACGGCATTCACTGGGAAAGGCCGGCTCTGAATGAGGACGGGAGCAATCTGATTCTCAGAGAGTGGAGAGCCGTTGACAGTACGGCATTCTGGCTGGATGAGGATGCGCCGGACACGCAGCGGTACAAGATGCTGCTGCGTCTGGCCGGTCCTACCTACCCCTGCTATCTCTATACATCAGCCGATGGAATTCATTGGGACAGAGTGGAGGATGCCACACCGCCGGTCGAGGACAGGTCGACATTTTTCTATAATGCCTTCCGAAAAAAATGGGTGCTGAGCGCCAAGCAGAACCGAGCGGTCGGAAGGGCAAGAGGATATGCCGAGACGGATGATTTTACAGATGCCTGGAAGGGGCAGAAGCAGATATTCTGGCAGAAACCGGACAATCTGGACGAACCTGATCCGGTCTGGAATGTGCAGCCGCAGCTTTATAATTTTGACGCGATTGCCTATGAGAGCATCATGATCGGTAAATTTCAGATCTGGCGGGGACCAGAGAATGATATCTGTCAGGCCGGTCAGTTCCCGAAGACGACGGAACTGGAAATGGCTTACAGCCGGGATGGCTTCCATTTTGACCGACCGGATCGTACACCGTTTATCGAAGCTTCTCGTCAGGAGGGCGTCTGGGACAGGGGATACCTTCAGTCGCCGGCTGGTGGGGTGATTATCTTTGACGATGAATTATGGTTTTATTATTCCGGTTTTTCCGGCAGCTATGCGTTTCCCGAGAGCGGATCTGTCATAAAAGGAATGCATACAGGCGGTTCCATCGGGCTTGCGACGCTGCGGCGGGACGGATTTGCGTCTTTTGATGGAAGTGGTACGATACTGACCCGTCCGCTGACGGCTGATGGAGAGAAGAAATATCTGTTTGTCAATGTTAAGGCCCCGGAAGGTGTTCTTAAAGCGGAGATTGTCGACCGGGATGGAGTGCCCGTGCCCGGATATACGCTGGATGAGTGTCTGGGTGTCAATGGCGACACGACAAAGGCGATGGTTCAGTGGAAGGACGGTGCCGACGTCAGTTTCCTGAACGGCTCGGAGTTTCGGATTCGCTTTGCCGTGGAAGCCGGGGAGTTCTACTCCTTCTGGCTTGCCAAAGATGAGACGGGTGGTTCGGACGGAATGACCGCGGCGGGTTTGGTCAGTTCAGCTGATAGGCCGGAGGAGAAGAAAACGTCGGAAAGCGAGGATGCCACCGGATCAGAGACCAAAACGACGGAGAGCGAGGATGCTGCCGGTTCAGAGACCAAAACGACGGAGGGCGAAGATGCTGCCGGTTCAGAGACCCAAAAGGGTATTGGAATGGGAACAGTGACTGGCTGTTTGGCTGCGCTTGCTGCGGCTGCAGGTTGTCTTTGGTATATGCGAAAGAAAAAATACAGGAAATAGAGGAAAAAGGAGAGAAAGCCATGCTGAATCATCTTTATGAAGTCACTGATGCGAAGACCCGCTCCATCAGTCCGGAGAACCGTACCGGCGAGCCGGGGAAGGGCGGTATGTGCCCTCTTGAGGAAGGTTCCGCCCGCCAGGCGGCCAGGGAACTGGGAACCGGGTGGAAGGTAAATCCGTTTCTGGATGTTGAGGCGAAGACAACGATCACTCTGGCGGATATTTCCGGAAGCGGCGTCATCAACCATATCTGGTGCACGCCCACGAAGCGCTGGCGCAATGTGATCCTGCGCTTCTACTGGGACGGGCAGGAGAACCCGTCGGTGGAATGCCCGCTGGGCGATTTCTTCTGCATGGGCTGGAATGAATATACCCAGATCAATACCCTGGCTGTCTGCGTGAATCCGGGCAGCGCGTTCAACTGCTACTGGCAGATGCCTTTCAAAAAGCACTGCCGGATCACCCTTGAGAATATCGCGGACGAGCCTATGCGGATATATTACCAGATCGATTATACCCTGCAGGAGCTGCCGGACGAGGTCGCGTATTTCCACGCTCAGTTCCGCCGTGTCAATCCGCTTCCGTATAAGGAAGTGTATACGATCGTGGACGGGATCGAGGGAAAGGGCCAGTATGTGGGAACCTATATGGCCTGGGGAGTAAATAACAACCGCTGGTGGGGAGAGGGAGAGATCAAATTCTATATGGACGGTGATACGGAATATCCTACGATCTGCGGAACGGGGACGGAGGATTATTTCTGCGGCTCATATGATTTTGAAGATCCGGTAACCCATGACCGATATGTGCCGTTCTCCACGCCATACAGCGGGCTGCAGGTAGTATTGCCGGACACGCTGTATAAGAGCCAGTTCCGTTTCGGTCTGTACCGGTTTCATCTGACCGACCCAATCCGTTTCGAAAGGGATCTGAAGGTGACGATCCAGGCGCTGGGATGGAGAGAGGGAAGACGGTATCTGCCGATGCAGGACGACATCGCGTCGGTGGCGTTCTGGTATCAGACGCTGCCGACAGTGAAATTCCCGCCGCTGCCGGATAAGGACTATCTGGAAGTGATCTGAGCAATGGAGACATATTTATCGTAAAGAGAGGGAAAGGTATATGGAACAGGTATTCAGAGAGATGTACCGCTCAGGAGTTGTTCCTGTTGTGACGCTTCCCGATCCGGAGAGGGCAGTGAAGCTGGCCCGGGCTCTGCTCCGGGGCGGAATCGGCGTACTGGAGATCGCTATGCGAAATTCGGAGGCCGCGGACTGCATCCGTGCGGTGCGCACGCGCTGCCCGGAGATCGTGGTCGGAGCGGGAACCGTATTGACTCCCGCACAGGCGGAAGAAGCGTACCGGGCGGGGGCTATGTTCGGCGTCGCGCCCGGATATGATGAAGAAATAATCGATTGGTTCAGGGCAAGGGGGATTCCCTTTATTCCCGGGATCATCTCATCGACGGATGTGCAGAAAGGCGTGCGTGTCGGATTGTCCGTGCTGAAATTCTTCCCTTCCGAACCCCATGGAGGGCTGAGGACGATCCGTTATCTTGCGGCGCCCTTTAAGATGGTGAAGTTTCTTCCCGCCGGGGGCGTGGGTTTTGACAATCTGGAGGAATATCTGTCTGATCCGGCGGTTCTGGCCTGTGCGGGCGGCTTTATGGCGCGCGCGTCCCATATTGAGAATGAGGAATGGGACACTGTGACATCGCTGTGCCGACGCATTCGGGAGATCGTGGAAAGAGTCAGGCCGTCTGCCGGGCAGATGGCGGCGTCAGATCCGGAGGTGTCCTGCTCAGCGGCGAAGACCCGCGGTTCGGAGGTGCCCTGTCCGGCGGCGGAAGTTCGCGGTTCGGAGGCCGTCTGTCCGGCGGGGGATATTCACAGCCCGGCAGTCCGCCACAGGGTAGTCGGGTTCGGAGACTATCTGCTCCGTCTCTCCCCGCCGGGATACCTGCGGGTGCGGCAGGCCAGATCCTTTGAACTGAATTATACGGGAGCTGAGGCGAATGTCCTGGTATCTTTGGCCTGTATGGACGTGGGTACGGATTTTGTCACCCGTCTGCCGGCAAACATGGTTGCGGACAGCGGGATTGACGAGCTTCGCCGGTTTGGCGTCGGGACGTCCCATATTGTCCGCGGCGGCGAGCGGATCGGGATTTTCTATGCGGAGAAAGGGGCTTCCCAGAGGCCGTCACGGATCGTTTATGACCGGAAGTATTCAGGTATTGCGGAGGCCGGGTCGGGAATGTTTGACTGGGACGCGATTTTCGTGGGAGCGAGCCATTTCCACATTACCGGGATCACGCCGGCGCTGGGGAAACGGATGCCGGCAGCGTCGATTGAGGCGGTGAGGAAGGCAAAGGAACACGGCCTGACGGTCAGCTGCGACCTGAATTACCGAAGCAATATGTGGAGCCCGGAGGAGGCCCGCAGCTGCATGGACGAGATGCTGAAGAACGTCGATATTCTGATTGCCAATGAGGAGGATGCGGAGAAAGTACTGGGAATCCGCGCGAAGAACAGCGATGTAACGGCCGGGAAGCTGGATCGGGAAGGATATGTAGATGTTGCCGGGCAGATTTGCGGCAGGTACCCGGTGAAAGAGGTAGGGATTACACTGCGAAGGAGCATCAGCGCTTCGGACAATGAGTGGGGAGCGATGCTTTACAGCGGAGGACAGGCCTATTTTTCCAGAACGTATCCGGTACATATCGTGGATCGTGTAGGAGGCGGAGACTCCTTTGCGGCAGGCCTGATCTATGGGCATTTGAAAGGATTTGACCCGCAGAAGACTGTCAAATACGCGGCGGCGGCGTCCTGTCTGAAGCATTCGATCGAGATGGACTTTAACCTTTCCAGCGTGGCGGAGATCGAACTGCTGATGAATGGCGACGCGTCCGGCCGGGTACAGCGGTAGGAGAATGTAATATTATTTTTAAGCATATGACGATGGAGGAGGAAATGAACATGTTAGATGAACTATTTCGGGTCAGCAGCGCAAAAACACGTTCCATCAGTCCGGAGAATCCCACCGGCGAGCCGGGAAAAGGCGGTATGTGTCCTATTGAAGAAGGCTCCGCCCGACAGGCGGCCAGGGAACTGGGAACCGGCTGGAAGGTAAATCCGTATTACGATGTGGAAGCGAAGACCACGATCACTCTGGCGGATATTTCCGGCAGCGGCATCATCAATCATATCTGGTGCACGCCCACGAAGCGCTGGCGCAATGTGATCCTGCGCTTCTACTGGGATGGTCAGGAGAACCCGTCGGTGGAATGCCCGCTGGGCGACTTCTTCTGCATGGGCTGGAACGAGTATGCTCAGTTTAATTCGCTGGCTGTCTGCGTGAACCCGGGCAGCGCGTTCAACTGCTACTGGCAGATGCCCTTTAAGAAGCACTGCCGGATCACCCTTGAGAATATTGGGGACGAACCGATGCGGATCTTCTATCAGATTGATTACACCCTGCAGGAGCTGCCGGACGAGGTTGCGTATTTCCACGCCCAGTTCCGCCGTGTAAATCCGCTTCCGTATAAGGAAGTGTATACGATCGTGGACGGGATCGAGGGGAAAGGGCAGTATGTGGGAACCTATATGGCCTGGGGGCTGAACAATAACCGCTGGTGGGGAGAAGGAGAGATCAAGTTCTATATGGATGATGATACGGAATATCCCACGATCTGCGGGACGGGGACGGAGGACTATTTCTGCGGGTCATATGATTTCAAGGATCCGGTGACGCAGGCGAGATATGTGCCGTTTTCCACGCCTTACAGCGGAATACAGGTGATCACGCCGGACACGCTGTATAAGAGTCAGTTCCGTTTCGGGATGTACCGCTGGCATATCATGGATCCGATCCATTTTGAGAAGAAATTGAAAGTTACGATCCAGGCGCTGGGCTGGAGAGAGGGAGGCCGTTATCTGCCGAGGCAGGACGATATCGCGTCAGTGGCATTCTGGTACCAGACGCTGCCGGCGGCGAAATTCCCGCCATTGCCGGACAAGGATTATCTGGAAGTGATCTGAGCAGGACAGAGGACAGAACGATGACGTTATTTCGTGAAGATATCATCAGAAAGAACACAAAGGTTTACACCAATGAAGATCATGCGTTCCGGGCCCTGCTTGGCGGTCTGGGCACAGGCAATATTTCCCTGAATTCCAATGGGGCCATGTGTGATGTGGAAATTCAGAACCAGCCGGACAAAGGAAGAAAGATTTCATACAGTTTTTTCGCCTTATGGAGCCGGATTGAAGGGGAAACGCCGAAGGCCTGTGTTCTGGAAGCACAGCCAAAGGAAATTGCCGTGGGTGCCGGAGGTTATCCGTCCGGATATCTGTACGGTCTTCCGCGGATGGACAGCTGCACGATCAGGACAAATTATCCTTTCTTCCGATATGATTTTCAGAAAAAGGGACTGCCGCTTGACATCCGCCTGGAAGCATATACGCCGTTTATTCCGCTGAATGAAAAGGATTCCGGGATTCCCGGGTTCCGCATGAAGTATACAATAACGAACTGTTCTGCAAAGCCCGCGGAAGTGTCTGTGTGCGGAAGCCTGCACAATATCGTCGGTTACACGCGGGATGCGTTCGACCGACTGTATCAGGACGGGACCCCGCGCAGCAGGCAGGTGGAAACCGGGGGGCTGACCGGAATTGTTCTGGACAACCCGGAGATCGATCCGGGAGCGGTCCATTATGGCAGTATGGCGCTGATGACGCCGGAAGGTGACGTGACCTGCAAGCCGCGCTGGATGGACGGAGGCTGGTGGGATGATGCGGAGGAATTCTGGCAGGATTTCCGGACGGACGGGCGGCTGAGCCCGGATGTGGATTCACGGGCGGTGAATTCCAGCCTTGGCAATCCCCGGAAACCCAGGCGGACGGGTTCCGTATGTGTTTCCGCCTGCCTGAAACCGGGGGAGAGTCAGGAATTCTGTTTCTATCTGACCTGGAGTTTCCCTAACCGGTACGGCTGGTGGCCGGACGGACATCAGGGACCGGAGCAGAAGAAAGATCATGATAAGGTATGGGAGAATGCGTATCACCGCTTTTGGGAGGATGCCCTGGCGGCTGCGGTCTATTTTCATGAGAATCGTCAACGTCTGGAAAAACAGAGCCAGGATTTTTCTGATGCCCTTTACAGCACGACCCTTGATCCGGATGTAATCGAGTCGCTGGTGATGGCGGTCACGGTAATCCGTTCGAATACCTGTTTTCTGCTTGCGGACGGTCATTTTTTCGCATGGGAGGGGTGTTTCGAGCATAAAGGGAGCTGTCCCGGCACCTGCACGCATGTATGGAATTATGCGCAGGCGATGGCGTATCTGTTTCCTGCCCTTGAGCGCAGTGCCAGGCGAACGGAGTTCCTGGAAGAAACAGATGATGAGGGAAATATGGCCTTTCGGGCAAAACGATTTCTGGACGGTAAAAAATGGGACATGCTTCCGGCAGCAGACGGTCAGTCCGGGGCGATCTTGCGTGTGTACCGGGAATGGAAGCTGAGCGGGGACGATGCATTTCTGCGGGAAGTGTGGGATAAACTGACGGACGCCATGGAATTTGCCATTCGCAGCTGGGACAGCGACGGAGATTTCGTGTTGGACAGCCGGCAGCATAATACATATGATATCGAATTTTATGGAATAAGTTCCCTCACCAATTCCATCTTTTTTGCCGCCCTTGAGGCGGGCGCCAGGATGGCGGAGTACCTGGGGGACGTGGACCGGGCGGAAAGGTGGAGAGCCGGCCTCGCAGAAGGGAGCAGGAAGCTGGACCGGCTGCTTTATAACGGTCTTTATTATGAGCAGAGGCTGGAAGAAGATATTGATACTTATAAGTATCAATATGGAACCGGCTGCCTGTCGGACCAGCTGCTGGGGCAGACATTTGCGCACATTTACGGGCTGGGCTACATTCTGCCCGAGGCGCATGTCAAGAGCGCGGTGAAACAGATATACAAAAATAATTTTCTTAAGGTTATGGGGGATCATGAAAGCGTGCAGCGGACTTATGTCTTTGCGGATGAATCCGGATTGATCCTTTGCTCGTGGCCGTTTGGCGGCAGACCGAAACAGCCGTTTATCTACAGTGACGAGGTCTGGACGGGGATCGAGTACCAGGTGGCGACGAATCTCATCTATGAAGGCTTTACGGAGGAGGCGATGGAGATCGTCCATGCGGTAAGGCGCCGTCACAACGGGAAACGCAGAAGCCCGTATAACGAGATTGAGTGCGGAAACCATTATGCACGTTCCATGGCGGCGTGGGGACTTCTGATTGCCCTTTCCGGGTATGAATGTGATCTGCCCGCCGGAAAGATGAGTTTTACGCCCAAGGTAGACCGGGAGGATTTCACCTGTTTCTATTCCAATGGAAGAGAATGGGGGATATACAGCGGCGGAAAGACGACCCCGCTGTACGTTCTGCCGCAGCAGTGAGGCGCCATGAGAGAATGATGAAGATAAGGAGGTGCTTGATGAAAAAATTGTACGGAACCGTGGTGCCGATCGTGACGCCGCTTACCGAAGAGGATACCGTTGACGACGAATCCCTTATGCGGCTGACGGAGCATGTGATTGGCAGCGGAATGCAGGGGCTTTATCCATGCGGCACTACGGGGGAAATGATGTACCTGACCGTGGAGGAACGGAAGCATATCGCCGAGGTGACTGTCCGCCATGCGGCGGGCAGGATTCCTGTGTTTGTCCACACCGGCGCATGGAATCTGAAGGATACCCTGGAGCTGTCCCGCCATGCCCGGCGGATCGGCGCAGATGGTATCGGGGTAGTCACTCCGTCCTTCTATCGTCTCAGCAGCCGGGAGCTGGTGGATTTTTATGTGAGCGTCGCGGAAAGCGTCCCGGAGGATTTTCCGGTGTACATGTATGCGATCCCCCAGAACGCGGTGAATGATCTAAACCCGGAGATCTGTGAAGAAGTCGCGTCCCGGTGCCCCAACGTGGTCGGCGTCAAATACAGCTATGCGGATTTTGCGAAGATGCAGGAGATGATGCTGGTGGATAAGCAGCGGTTCAGCGTCCTGGCGGGACCGGATTACCTGTACGCGCCGTTCTGCGCGGCAGGAGGCGACGGGACCGTGTCCGGGTGTGCGCAGGTGATTCCGGAACATTTCGCCGGCATATGGGAAGCGGTGCAGAAGAAGGATTACGAACTGGCGGCGGCCCGCCAGCGGCAAACCAACCGTTACATCAGCCTTCTGAACCGCTGGAACAATATTGCGGCGTTCAAGGTACTGCTGAAGGAAGCAGGGATCATACGAACGGCCCGCGTGCGTCGGCCGATGGAGGAACTGACGGCCGAACAGGAGCGGGAGCTGCTGGAGGGAATGGAAAGGTATCAGGAGGAGAACAGATATGGAAAAGGTATATGATATCGGCTCACGCCGCGAGGTATTCTGGGATGATTATCTGATAGATGCTCGTTATACGACCGCATCCCGCAGGATGCATCATCCGGTCCGGCGGGAACAGATCATGAAGTTTGACAGGCCCTGGGAGGGCGATCAATGCTACATGTTCTGTATTCTGAAGGATGAGGACTGCTACCGGATGTATTATAATTCCCGGAAGACATCAGAACCGGATGGACTGCGCTTCTGCTATGCGGAGAGTGCGGACGGCCTGCACTGGGAGAGACCGTCGCTGGGGATCTGTACGTTTCAGGGCTCCACGGACAATAACATTCTGTGGGACATTGAGAAGGACGACTGGCACAGTGCGGAGACGCAGATCGACGGAATGTTCGTGTTTAAGGACCCGAACCCGGCCTGCCCTCCGCAGGAACGGTATAAGGCGATTCACGGGGCATGGAAATACAACCGGGAGAAGGGCTTCCATGGCCACACCCTGAAATGCCTGGTGAGCGGGGACGGGATTCATTTCCGGACAGGCTGGTACCTGTATTCGGACCGGTTCTTTTTCGATTCCCTGAACACGGTCTATTATGATGTGGCGGAGGGAAAGTATGTCTGCTATTTCCGCGGCTGGCATTCTTCCCATGAGCTGCCGGGCAATGAGGGGATCTGCGCGGCGAAGGACAGAACGAGGGATGTGCGGCGGATGGAATCGACGGATTTCCGGAACTGGAGTGAGAGGGAGTATGTGGACTGGGGCGAGGATGCGCCAGACTTCCATATGTATTTCAACAACATTCGGCCGTATCCGCGTGCGCCCCATATCCTTGTGGGTTTTCCGACCCGCTATGTGGAGAGGACGGAATGGACGAATAATTACGAGCGCCTGTGCGGAAAAGAAACACGTCTTGAGCGGATGAAGATCAACAAACGGTTCGGTCTGGCAGTTACGGACACACTGTTTGCCTTCTCGCGTGACACGGTACACTTCAGACGGGAGAATGAGGCGTTTATCCGTCCGGAACCGGAGAGCGACTGGTCATGGGTGTACGGCGACTGTTACTCGGCATCAGGATTTTTGGATGTGCCGTCTGATTTTCCCGGAGCGGACCAGGAGCTGTCGATGCTGATCACCCACCGGAGATGGATTTCGGAGAAAGAGGGGACTCTGCTTTACCGCCATACGATCCGTCAGGACGGTTTTATCGGCAGGTATGCCGGATATAAGCCGGAGACGCTGGTGACAAAGCCGTTCCTGTTTAAAGGGGACACGCTGCGGATTAATTTTGAGACGAGCGCCGCGGGATGGGTGAAGCTGGAGGTTCTGGACAAGACGGGTCATCCGATAGAGGGATATGAAAGCGGAGAGCTGTTCGGGAACCGGACTGATCGGAAGGTGGATTTCCGCCTGCGTTTGAAGTCGCAGGAGGGAAAGCCGGTAAGGCTGAAATTCACGATGTCAGATGCGGAGATATATTCGTTCCGGTTTACGGAGGAAGAAGCAGCCGAGGGAGGCGAGCAGCCTACTCAGGTGCAGCAGATGGCCGCAATCGCCGGCCGGCAGTGAAAGAAAAGAAGCAGGGCCTGGCACAGGTCTGAGACAGAAGGGCTGTCAAGGCCCATGGAAAGGAGAAAATAAGATGAATATTAAAGAAAAAGTAACGTCCGGCCAGCCGATCTGCGGTACGCATATCCATTTGTCCGATACATGCGTAACAGAGATCGCGGCTGCCCTTGGCTATGATTTTCTGTGGGTGGATATGGAGCATACCACGCTGTCCTGTGAGCAGGTGCATATGCATCTTCTGGTGGCCCGGAGCGCGGGGACGCCGGTTTTCGTGCGTGTTCCGGTGGATGACTTCACAGTAGCGAAGCGTGTCCTGGAGACGGGAGTGGACGGTATCATTTTCCCGATGATCCGGGATGCCGAACACGCCCGCCGGATGATCGCCTATACCCTGTATCCGCCCTATGGGAACCGCGGATGCGGTCCGAAAGGAGCCATCCGGTATGGAATAGATGATGAGCCGGAGTATTACCGGAGCGGCCATCTGGGAATGTGCCGTTTTGTACAGATCGAGCAGAAGACGGCGGCGCTGGATGCGGAGAGGATTGCCGCGATCCCGTATCTGGACGGCTGTGTCCTGGGACTGTATGATCTGTCCGGTTCCATCGGCCGTCCCGGAGACATTTTCTGCGAGGAGAATCTGGAACTGGCGAACCGAGCGATCAGGGCGTTTAAGGACGCGGGGAAGACTGTAGGGATATCGACGGTTTCGACGGCGCCGGATGTGCTGCGGCGGTATCATGAGATGGGCATCAATATGCTCTCTGTAGGAGCGGATTACGATTATGTGCTGACAGGCGCGAGAAAGACGCTGGAGACGGCGCGGCAGATACAGCATTAAATCATACAAGCATAAGGAGTGTCAGCAATAATGGTTTTTGGCGTGCTTTCAGGGGCAGTTGATCAGAAAGGATAATGACAGATGCAAAGACAGTGTCTCCGGGCTGCAGATTCCGCAGAGCGGCCCGGAGGCAGATATGCTGCAGTGTGCCGGTGTCGTCAGCTGTTGGGCTTTTCGGATGCATGAAGCAGGGCTTCCAGTTCGCGGATGCGGGCATCCTTCTCTGCGAGAGCCGTGTCCTTCTCCGCGATGGTCGAGTCTTTTTCCGCGATGGTCGAGTCTTTTTCCGCGAGAGCCGCATCCTTCTCTGCGAGAGCCGAATCCCTCTCCGCGATCATCGAATCCTTTTCCGCGATGGTCGCTTTAGCTTCCCGGATCTCAGCCTTGTAATCCTCGATCATCTCAAACACCGTATTGCGGTCGTACTCGCTCAGTATCTCTGAATACATGCTGATCAGCTCCTTCCTATGATCGCGGAACCGGAACACGTCCCGGTACAGTTCCGCGAAATCCGGCCATGCCTGGATCACGTCCAGAATGTCGTCCGGACGGTCCGAGCCGATGAAATACAGCCAGGCCTCAAGTCGGCCGGGCGGCTGTGTTTCCCTGCCTTTATTTTGACGGCTGGCGAAGAAAATGTCAAGGGGAATCAGGCAATATTCCTGCAAAAGGTCCAGTTCCAGGCCGGAGTCGAAGCGCTGCTTCGCATGGTGAATATAGGTGTTTGGATAATGACGAAACTCGTAGGTGCTGTTCTGGATAAGGACGATGGAATATACTTTGCTGAGCATCTGGTATGAGAACGGGATGCCGGCCTTTTTACATTCTTCTTTTACCTGGATGTATTGCCTTACCGTCATGTCGCTGGAGTAGCAGGCGCATCGGGCCCCGGGAAATTTGTAGCCGTTTTTCTGGATCTCCACATTGGCGAGGCTGCCGTCAGTAAACTGGACTACAATATCCATGATGACCTGGCTGGCTTCGTCGGTCATGCGCATGGATTCGTGGGGGAGAACCTTCAGGATTCGGACTTCCTGACCGATGCAGACAGAGAGAAAGTCGTTGAGGCGTTCCGGATGCAGGAGCGGATCGAAGACATGCTTAAAGACCCGGTCATAGGCTACCTGAAGCCCCCTGACGCCCATGCAGAATTCGACAAACTGTTCTTTGAGAGGTTCTGTGAGGGTTCGGAACGTGTAGGAAACTGCCGGATCCTTTTCAATTTCGCTGAGAACGACGCTGCGGGTCTTCTGCGCCCCGATCACGTCCAGGCGGATGCGCTCCCTGGCATCGTTTCTGTCTGGCCCGAAAGAATCCCGGCTGCGCGGCTCGGGCTGCCTGGCGCTTGAATTGTGCGGGATAAGAGTGTCAGATGTGTTTTGCATAGAAAACCTCCTTGATGGGAAATAAGAAATATGCGCGTACAACGCGGTTAACAGGTTACAAATAACGAAAATAAATACAGGAAAAAGCGCGGCGGACGCCGCCTGGAATTGAGATTCCAGACACCCTTTCGGACGGAAACCAAAAGGAATTGCAGATATAGTATAGCAGGGAGGCGATAGATTGTCAATCTGAACTGGAAACCAGTATTTTTTCTTCGGCCAGGAGGGTGTGCTATTTTGCACAGATCGAGCAGAAGACGGCGCGGAGCGTGCAGAGCGGGGAAAACAGATATGTGCAGTGAGATATGCAAAGGAAAGAACTGAGGTACTGCGATGAACCGAGTGATGACGAAGGGAAACCTGAGAAGCTATGCCTATGTGAACGACAGCGTTTGTGTAAAGCCGATCCATGGGATTGTGCTGAGCTTTTTTGGGCTGAATAGCACTTCCATGTATGCCGTGGATACGATGGAGGGGGAATTCTATGGAGAGAAGGGAATCCTGTATGTGGTTCCCTACTACAATCCCTGGGCCTGGATGAACCGGCAGGCGGTGGCATATACGGATGAGATACTGGATGTTTTGTTCGAGGCATACGGGCTGGATGAGAAGATTCCGATCGTGTCCACCGGAGGAAGCATGGGAGGCCAGGCGGCGCTGGTCTATCCGGTTTATGCAAAGCGGAGGCCGGCTGCGGTTGTGGCCAACTGTCCGGTCTGTGATATGCTTTATCATGATGTGGAGAGGCCTGATCTGCCGCGGACTCTTTACAGTGCGGTCTGGAATGAGGAAGGGGAACTGGAAGAAGTGCTGAAAACTCTTTCCCCGCTGCATCTGATGGACCTGATGCCGCGGATACCGTATCATATTTTCCATTGTGATGAGGATAAGGCGGTGAACATCGAGCACCATTCGGATGTGTTGGTGAAGGAGATGAAGAAGCGTGGCTTTGCCATTACCTATGATGTGGTCGGCGGCCGCGGACACTGCAGCCTGACATATGGAATGAGGATGAAATATGTCGGTTATATCCTGGAAGCGGCGGGACAGGGCAGATAATGACCTCAGAAACGAACAGAGAAAGGATATGGCAAAGACATGGATGTCTATGACAGGTTACTGGACGGCGTGGTTCTCCCGCGGTTTGTCCGGGCACATTATCAGGCGGTGCGCGGGACGGTCCGGCGGGAGGATATCCCCGCCCTTGTGCGGAGGACCATGACGGAGAGGCGTGTATTGGACCGTTTAAAGCCCGGGGCCAGCGTGGCAGTGGGCGTCGGAAGCAGGGATATCAACAATTATGACTGCATTGTGAAGGCTGTGCTCGATGTGCTTAAGGAGGCTGGGGCCGAGCCGTTTATCTTTCCGGCTATGGGGAGCCATGCCGGTTCGACAGCTGAGGGACAGAGAGGACTTCTTAAGGATCGGGGAATCTCGGAAGAAACTATGGGGGTGCCGGTATATTCGTCCATGGAGGCAGTGGTGATCGGCAGAACGCCCCACGGTCTTCCGGTGCATATGGACAGATACGCCGCCAGTGCGGACTGGATTGTGACCATAGGCCGCGTGAAGCCTCATACGGATTTTCATGGTCCCCATGAGAGCGGTCTGTTTAAGATGCTGGCCGTGGGCTGCGGTAAACAGACCGGAGCCGCGGTATGTCATTCCGGCGGTTACGGGCGGATGGGGCAAAATGTCGCGGAGATCGCCGCGGAGGTGCTGGGGAAATGCCGCGTCCTGTTCGGAATGGCGGTAATCGAGGACGCATTTCGCGGGACCTATAAGCTGGAAGCGGTGCGGGGAGAGGATTACCCTGAGGAGGATACCAGGCTTCTTGCAGAGGCAAAGGCGCTGGTTCCGCGGATCCCGTTTGACAAGATCGATATGCTGGTGCTGAATGAGTTCGGCAAGGATATCAGCGGAGCGGGAATGGATCCGAACGTGACGGGGCGTCTGGGGCCGTCTGGGATTGAGGCGCCGTATGCAGACCGGATCGTGGTTCTGGATCTGACGGAGGCGTCGCATCATAATTTCGCCGGGATCGGAGCGGCGGATGTGATCACGCAGCGTTTCATGAAGAAAGTCGATTTCCTGGAGACCTACCCAAACTGTATTACGAGCCGGGATCTGGCCGGAATGAAACTGCCGGCGGCTATGCCGAACGATCTAAATGCAGTGCGGATCGGGCTGCAGACGATACCGGGTGCGGTTCCGGAAGGCGGCTGGCGGATCGTGTGGATGAAGAATACGCTGGGTATGGATTCGTTCCTGATCTCAGAGGCGTTGGTGAAGGAAGCCGAAAGAAATGAGCGCCTGAAGGTGGAGAAGGATAAGTTTGAACTCCGCTTTGACGGGGAGGGAAATTTGAGGGCGGACATGATGGAACTTTTTCAGTGAGAGTCCGGCCTGCGGTTTTAGTTGGAAGCAGAGAGGGCAGGATCGTTTACCTGCCCTTATCTGCAGCCAAAAGCTGTGCTTCCAGTTCGCGGATGCGGGCATCTTTTTCCGCGAGAGCCGAATCCATTTCCGCAAGAGCCGAGTCTTTTTCCGCGAGAGTCGAATCCTTCTCTGCGAGAGCCGAATCCCTCTCCGCGATCATCGAATCCTTCTCCGCGAGAGCCGCCTTAGCTTCCTGGATCTCAGTCTTGTAGTCCTCGATCATCTCAAAAACCGTATTGCGGTCGTACTCGCTCAGTATCTCTGAATACATGCTGATCAGCTCCTTTCTGTGATCGCGGAACCGGAATACATCCCGATACAGGTCCGCGAAATCCGGCCACGCCTGGATCACATCCAGAATATCCTCCGGACGGTCCGAGCCGATGAAATACAGCCAGGCCTCAAGACGGCCAGGCGGCTGTGAGCCCCTGATTTTGGCCGCTGTGTGTTTGGGTCAGTTGTTGGGCTTTTCGGATGCATGAAGCAGAGCTTCCAGTTCGCGGATGCGGGCATCTTTTTCTGCAAGGGCCGAATCCATTTCCGCGAGAGCCGAGTCCTTCTCTGCAATCACCGAATCCCTTTCTGCGAGAGCCGAATCCCTTTCCGCGATGGCCGCCTTAGCTTCCTGGATCTCAGCCTTGTAGTCCTCGATCATCTCAAAAACCGTATTGCGGTCGTACTCGCTCAGTATATCTGAATACATGCTGATCAGCTCCTTTCTGTGGTCGCGGAACCGGAATACATCCCGATACAGTTCCGCGAAATCCGGCCACGCCTGGATCACGTCCAGAATATCCTCCGGACGGTCCGAGCCGATGAAATACAGCCAGGCCTCAAGACGGCCAAGAGGCTGTGTGTCCCTGTCTTTATTTTGACGGCTGGCGAAGAAAATGTCAAGGGGAATCAGGCAATATTCCTGCAAAAGGTCCAGTTCCAGGCCGGAGTCGAAGCGCTGCTTCGCATGGTGAATATAGGTGTTTGGATAATGACGAAACTCGTAGGTGCTGTTCTGGATAAGGACGATGGAATATACTTTGCTGAGCATCTGGTATGAGAACGGGATGCCGGCCTTTTTACATTCTTCTTTTACCTGGATGTATTGCCTTACCGTCATGTCGCTGGAGTAGCAGGCGCATCGGGCCCCGGGAAATTTGTAGCCGTTTTTCTGGATCTCCACATTGGCGAGGCTGCCGTCAGTAAACTGGACTACAATATCCATGATGACCTGGCTGGCTTCGTCGGTCATGCGCATGGATTCGTGGGGGAGAACCTTCAGGATTCGGACTTCCTGACCGATGCAGACAGAGAGAAAGTCGTTGAGGCGTTCCGGATGCAGGAGCGGATCGAAGACATGCTTAAAGACCCGGTCATAGGCTACCTGAAGCCCCCTGACGCCCATGCAGAATTCGACAAACTGTTCTTTGAGAGGTTCTGTGAGGGTTCGGAACGTGTAGGAAACTGCCGGATCCTTTTCAATTTCGCTGAGAACGACGCTGCGGGTCTTCTGCGCCCCGATCACGTCCAGGCGGATGCGCTCCCTGGCATCGTTTCTGTCTGGCCCGAAAGAATCCCGGCTGCGCGGCTCGGGCTGCCTGGCGCTTGAATTGTGCGGGATAAGAGTGTCAGATGTGTTTTGCATAGAAAACCTCCTTGATGGGAAATAAGAAATATGCGCGTACAACGCGGTTAACAGGTTACAAATAACTAAAATAAATACAGGAAAAATTGCGGCGGACGCCGCCTGGAATTGAGATTCCAGACACCCTTTCGGACGGAAACCGAAAGGAATTGCAGATATAGTATAGCAGGGAGACGATAGATTGTCAATCCAAACCGCAGGTGCTCGAAACAGATCACAGACGCCGAAACGGCATATATTTGACAAAAAAGTAAAATAATTAAAAATATTATAAAAAACACTGGAAAAATGCCCGCGTATGTTGTATGATAAAAATTGAAAAGCAGATGACCAATACCGGCGTCAGGCCGGCATTCTGGCAAGGAGGATCAGTATCATGCGTATCATTATCAATGGAAACCGTTCCAAAGGAACCATCAACAAGAACATTTACG
>CANQGA010000020.1 GCA_947600145.1 uncultured Lachnospiraceae bacterium
TCTGATTGCGGGGAGGATATCCTGCCGAAACTATTTTAGCACAGGGCGGGAGAAATGGGAAGAGGGAAATATTGAAGGATGAACTCATTTTCTCCATTTTTGAAAAACATTGCCTCTATCTCCATATTCCCTAAAAAAACACAGCTCCTACACCAGGGTCTTTCAGCGGTAGTTCGCGACCCGCTTCCATGTCATCGATTCCTCTGTCCAGCTTTCTCACGAATCCGATGTCCGCCTTTGCTCCTGTATATGTACCCATCACTAATATTGTTTATTCATTTCCCACTTCCATGCGTCTTCCACGATAGTCCTAATCTCCGGACGTAATGGTTTCCATCCAAATTTCGCACGGATTTTTCTGCTCGACCCAACAAGCATGGCTGGATCCCCCTGTCTTCTTCCACATAACTCAATGGAAAAATCTTTTCCTGTTACCTCCTTTGCTGACTGAATGACCTCCAGAACCGACGTGCCACTCTCATTACCCAAATTAAAACAATCCGACGCTCCCCCATTCATCAGATAATCCAGAGCACGCCAATGGGCATCAGCCAGATCAGATACATGGATATAGTCCCGGATACAGCTTCCATCCCTAGTCGCATAATCCGTTCCGAACACACTCACACCTTTCCTTTTCCCCAATGCCGCCTGAAGCACCAGCGGAATTAAATGGTTCTCCGGTGTATGGCTTTCACCAATTTCCCCGTCCGGGTCCGCTCCGGCAGCATTAAAATACCGCAAAACAACATATTTCAAACCATATGCTAAATCATAATCTTTCAAAATCCTCTCTACCGCTAGTTTTGTGAATCCATAAGGGTTCACAGGATTCTGACGGAAAATCTCTAGGATCGGAACAGCCTCCGGCTCCCCATATGTGGCGCAGGTAGAGGAAAAGATTACCTTGTCACATCCATACCGTCTCATTGCCTGCAGCAGATTCAATGTGCAGCATATATTATTGTAATAATATTTCTCTGGTTCCGTTACGCTCTCCCCAACATAAGCATATGCGGCAAAATGCAGGACGGCCTCAATCTCGTACGTTTCAAATACAGCGTTGAGGCAGGCCATATCATTCAGATCTCCCTGAATAAAATGCCCCCATTTTACGGCCTCCCGATGCCCATATACCAAGTTATCATATACAACCGTTTCTATTCCATGCGCCGAGAGCAGCTTATTTACATGGGAACCGATATAACCGGCTCCTCCACAAATCAAAACCGCCATCCTTTTCCGTCATCCTTTCCTAAATATAATCAACTTGCTGGCAACATAATTTGTCAGTATCACAATGATATTAGATACCGCCTTAATAACAAGATCATTCATGCAAAGAATATCAACGCATATGAACATGATGACTATGTCCAGAATTCCTGTCACGATTCTGCAAATAAAAAACGAACCCGCTTCCTTTGCTATAGCCGCTTTTCCTTTTGCCTGACTGTGGAACACCCATTTCCGGTTAGTAACATATGCAAACATGACTGCCAAAATCCATGCAATAACCGTTGCGGGAATCGTTTTTAAACCTAAGGGACGGGCAGCTACGGCATATGCTGCCAAATTAACAATCGTGGTACATACACCGAAGAAGGCATACGCTATAAAATCCCTGTACCTTTCCAATCTCTTCACAATTCCTCCACTCATGCCAGCCCCGCAAAATAATGAATAGTCCGATCCAACCCTTCATCAAGGGCAATTTGGGGCTCCCATTCCAACTTTTCACCCGCAAGGGTGATGTCAGGTCTTCTCTGCACCGGGTCATCTCCCGGAAGGGGAAGAAACGTGAGGCGGCTGGCACTTTTTGTCTTTCTTATGACCTTTTCCGCCAATTCCAACATCGTAAATTCCCCAGGATTTCCCAAGTTCACCGGGCCAAGGAAATCATCTTCTGTTCCCATCATGCGAACGATTCCTTCAATCAGATCATCAACATAACAGAAACTCCTGGTCTGTGTACCTTTCCCATAAACTGTGATATCCTGTCCTCTCATCGCCTGCATAATAAAATTGGATACGACTCTTCCGTCTTTAGGATCCATATTGGGGCCATATGTATTAAATATCCGGATGACCTTAACCCTTGTACCAAACTCTCGCCAATAATCAAAACACAGTGATTCCGCGCAGCGCTTACCCTCATCATAACAGGACCGTATCCCGTTCGGATTCACATGGCCTCTGTACGATTCTCTCTGTGGGTGTTCCAATGGGTCGCCATATACTTCACTGGTAGAGAACTGGAGCAATTTCGCATTATGGCGCTTCGCCAGCTCCAACATATTGATAATACCCAAAACACAGGTCTTCGTAGTAAACACAGGTGATAACTGATAATATGGCGGACTCGCCGGACAGGCAGCATTATATATCTCATCTACCGAAACATCGACAGGTTCTGTAACATCCCGCATAATGAAATGAAACCGTTCATTTCCCAGGAACGGTCTAATGTTCTCGATACGACCCGTATACATATTATCCAGCGCCGTGACATCATATCCTTCCTTCAGGAGACGTGCACAAAGATTAGATCCTAAAAAGCCTGCCCCTCCTGTCACCAGTACCTTTTTCATGTACCCTGCTCCTCTCTGGCAACCCCTATCTGGTAGTACTCAAATCCTTTCTCCTCTATCTCGGCCTGGTTGTACTGATTCCTGCCATCAAAAATCACAGGCAGCTTCAGATAATCGCGCATCAATTCATAATCAGGGCTGCGGAATTCTTTCCACTCTGTTGCCAGAATCATAGCGTCACATCCGCGGAGTGCGTCATATTTTCCATCAAAATAAACAACTTTATCATTATTTTTCAGATAGCATATCCTGGCTTCCCGAATAGCCTTAGGGTCATAAGCATGAATCCAGGCGCCCCTGTCAGTCAACTCGTTAATGATCGTGATCGCCGCACTCTCCCTCATATCATCTGTCTCCGGCTTGAAAGAGAGCCCCCAAACAGCAAATGTATATCCTGTCAGATCCTCTCCAAAACGTCTCGTCACCTTTCGGGGAATGACCTTTTTCTGTTCCGCATTGACTTCCTCCACTGCCCGCAGAATATGCGGGATATAACCATTATCCACACTTGTCTTAATCAATGCCTGGACATCCTTGGGGAAACAACTGCCTCCGTAACCACAGCCGGGATATATAAAATGATACCCAATCCGGTGGTCTGACCCAATCCCAAGTCTCACCTTATTGACATCCGCACCCACCATCTCGCAAATGTTCGATATCTCATTCATAAAACTGATTTTTGTCGCCAACATGGAATTAGCCGTATACTTTGTCATTTCCGCGGAAGCGATATCCATGAATATCATCGCCTCCGTATTCCTCACAAACGGCGAAAAAAGTTCCCTCATCTTCTTCTCCGCCCGCTCAGAATCCGTCCCAATTACAATCCGGTCCGGTGCAAGACAATCATGTACCGCCGTCCCTTCCTTCAAAAATTCCGGATTCGATATCACGTCAAAATCCAAATTAGACCCCCTTCTATCCAATTCAGATTGTATGGTCTCGCGAACTTTTTTGGCCGTCCCTACCGGTACCGTGGATTTGTCCACCACATACATATGCCGGATCATGTTCTGGCCGATTTGCTCCGCGACTTTAAGAACATACTGCAGGTCTGCACCCCCATTTTCCCCCATGGGAGTTCCTACAGCGATAAAACAAATATGCGACGTCTGCAGGGCTTCTTTGATACTGGTTGTAAACTTAAGCCTTCCTGCCTCCCTATTCCTTTTTACAACATCCTCCAAACCCGGCTCATAGATTGGAATTGCTCCCTGGTTCAACAAGTCTATCTTTCTCTGATCAATATCCACACAAAACACATCGTTTCCCATATCAGAAAAACAGGCCCCCGACACGAGACCTACATATCCTGTCCCTACTACTGCTATCTTCATATCTGTCTGGTCTCCTTCCCAAGCGTCTTTTTCAACTGCACACAATCTCTCACTGTTTTTTTTGCAATTCTGGCAATGCTCTTTATATTGATAAAGCTTTCCCCGCCATTCCGCGGTTGGAAGCTGATTGGATAAAAAACAACGTCCTCCTTCTCATGGAAGAGGACGATGCTCAGCATTACATTGCACAAAAAACTTTCTTTCGGAACTTTATCCAGATTTCTTTCCAGCACATCACGCCGCATGAGACGGAACGGCACATTGGAATCAATAATAGTCACCCCATAAATCATCCGAATAACCAGACAGAGCCCTCTGGATACAATAACACGGCTAAATCCATCCTTTCTGTGGGGACGCCTGCCCATCAGAACTGTATGCTGCCTTCTTCTCTCCCAAAACTCAGGAAATTCTTTTGGGTTTGTCTGTCCATCAGAATCTGTCTGAAAGATCCAATCAGCACCATTAGAAAGCGCCCACCGATAACCATAAATGCAAGTAGCACCATGGCCGGAGTTTTTCTTATCAACAACCTCAAGCTGCGGCAATTCCTTTTTCAATTCCGTTAATATAGATAACGTATTGTCTTTTGAACCATCATTAAATACTGCCAGACGGGATTCCGGACCTGCCATAACGGCTGCCTCATGCCATTCTCTTACAACCTCTGCAATGCACTCAGATTCATTATAGGCAGGCATAATGATGATTAATTTGTCTCCCATGTATATTCCTCCTCGATTATCTTCTTTGACAAACCCATCGCCTTTTCTATTACCTGATCCATATTGTAATAGCGATACTCCGCCAAACGCCCTATACAATAAAGGCCGGGAATTTTCCCGGCAAGTTCTGCATACTGATTATATAGTTTCCTGTTATCTTGGTTTTCAATCGGATAATAGGGAATATCCCCATCCCTGCAGGGTATCGGATATTCATAAGTTAAAATCGTGTTCTCAGTTTTTTCTCTCTGAAGCAATTTAAACTCGCTAATCCTGGTATAGGAATAGCGATTAGGGAAATTCACCTGAACGACTGGAAGAACCTTTTCCTTCAAATGCTTCTCATGAACAAACCTCAGGGATCGATACGGAAGTCTTCCAAATCTCCACTCGAACAGTTCATCCATGCTCCCTGTATAAATGACAAACCCATCCATCCGAGCACCGTCAAAAAACAGTTGATTTCCCTCTATTTTCAAAAATTCACGGGCATCACAGCCAAGACGAATGGCGATGTTCTCATGATCAAGCATCCGCCGGAACATTGCGGTATATCCCTCGGCCGGCATCATCTGGAATCTATCCTTAAAATATCTGTCATCATAGGAAGTCCTCACCGGAACCCTTTCCATCACAGACCTGTCAACCTGATCCGGAGATATCCCCCACTGCTTTGTTGTATAACCCATGAAAACATACCGATTGACAAAGTCAGCAAGTTCACAAATAACTGGATCCTCGGACTGAAGAAGCCTGCCAATGGGTATCTGGGCATCCAGTCCATACGCCTCTTGTAATTTAGACTTCAGAACCGCTGCCTGTTCTGATCCAAAAAGAATATCGATGCTCTGAAAATTGAAAGGGATCGGAACAAGTTTGCCCAGGATTTCTCCCCTCACACGGTGTTCATAAGGAAAAAATTCGCTGAACCACTGCAAAAACGTTATGACCTCTTCGTTATTTGTATGGAATAAGTGAGGGCCATATTTATGTAGGAGAACGTTGTCCTGGTAATAATCATATGCGTTTCCCGCAATATGATCCCGACGTTCCAAAATTACAACCTGAAAGCCCGCCTCAGCCAGAATCCTGGCTGAAATACAGCCGCTCACTCCTGCCCCGATGATAAAAACTTGTTTTAGGTTCTGTCGCAATTGGCTTTTTACTCCTCTCTATATCTAATTTCAAATCAATATTATTCTTTCCAATTTCTGATTTATACGTATTTTAAATCTTTCTCCGCTTCCATCCGACTATCAAAATTAAAATCCCCAAACATATAATCGAAATCAGAAGACCCGTCTTCAAACCAGGCGTACAATACTCTAACCGAACCTGATGATACCCAGGTTCAAGCATAATCGCCATATACATGATATTGGCCTTCATTGTCTCTACTTTCTCACCATCTACGTAAGCTTTCCAGCCTTTACTATAAGGAACACTAAAACAAAGATATCTTGGACTGCTAACTGTTATGTCGCCCTGTATTAAATTGGTATCAACTATAACGTTCTCCAGGCTCTCTTTCCTCAGTCTTTCGATATATTCTGAATATCTGTATTCCGGTACAGAATAAATCTCAATATCTTTCAATTTGTATGACGCCTTATAGGGAAACGTAATCGTAACTTTTTGTTCCGTACCATCAGAAACGCCAAAATTTAAGGTATAGTTCTCCCTGTCAATCGGCCATGTATTCTGGTCGTTTCTTGAATAGAATTTCTTAGTTAATCCGTTCGTTACAGCTGTAAAAGTTGCCGCTGTATTTGCGCTTCCATTTGTATCAAACCCCTTTAACCGAACATAGATCGTATCTCCTTTCGGTACCAGATAAGACACCTCCAACGACGCCTTCGCTTTTGATATTTGAATGGTCCCTTTTTCCTTATCCCACGTAATATTCTTGGATCCTGTCACCTCATATGCAATCTGTTCTCCCAGAAACTCTGTCTCCGTCAAAGATGTTCCGTCATCAAGCACTAATCTCTGAAGCATAAGCTGCTCTTTCTGCACAGGATTCAGTGTCTCATAATCCTGCGTACAGACTGTATCTTGATAAGTGTAACCAATGGGAAGATAATTACGGTTCAAATAGATAATATCATTCTTACCTGAATAAGGATTCTCTGTCGTTTTTGCCTTTATATATCCGCTCGGGACTATTTCCTGGCTTCCGGCCTGCATTGCATAATACTTGACTGAAGCAAGACTTTCTAATGCACATCTTTGGTCAAGCCCATATATCCGAAATGGTTGAGCCATTCCTGGAATTTCCGCACTAATTAGATATTGATAAACGATATCGTCCATTACACTCCAATAATAACTAACAGAGTTAAAATCTCCTACCATTCCATGATTAACCGCTGTATCCAAAGTATTATTACTGATTCGATAAAAAGCCTTATCCCCGATACCGGACACAGATGTTTCAGCATTTGACATCGTTATATCCAAAGCCTTTCCTGCCTGTTGAAATTCTGAAACATAGTTTTGCCGATCTGTATCGAATTTGTAATTTGCCGAAAGAACAATACCGCCTAAAGAAACAGCCAGAATAGACATTTCAAATATTTTTTTCTGACTTTTATGGGACATAAAAAACGCAATCATAAGAGTAACCAGAAGCATACCCGCAAAACTTATAATATGCTCTGTTACTAACTTTTTGCTGAATATACAATAGATCAAAAAGGTCAGTCCTAAAACCGCAAGCAGACTTCCCACCAGGTAACCGGGGGCATCCAACATTCTGTCCGTTTCACATACCAAGATATATACCGCAAAAAAACAAATCGCCCATACCCATCTGTTTGTAACATAATTAAAACCATTCATTGCGCTTCCGGCAAATGGGATACAAAGTATCAGCATTAACGTAAGAAACACTGATTTCAACCACTTCTGTTCTTTTTGACGCGTAAATAGAAACAGCAGAATTGCAATAGTCGCCGGAGCTCCTACAGAGATGAATACCCAATATCCCGCTCCCCCAGATAATGGCGAAGCAAAATCCAACAGTAATTTCTCATAATATTCCTTTGGATAAAGCAACGCGCTATTTGCATAATAAACATCTGCCCCTGATCTTGTGCTATTTAAGAAGCTATGTGCTACTGGCAAAAGAATTACCATTGCCATTCCTAGCCCTAATCCACCCCAAAAAACAGCTTTCCCCAACAAAGCAATGAACTCTCTTGTCGTTTTTTTCATAGTGATTCCACGAGCAATACCATAGATAACTCCAATAATTATAGACATATAACAAAAGAAATAATTTATTATTCCAAATATTGCAACACTAACAGAGAATATCCACTTTCTTCTTCCTGAGACCAGTTCCTCTATACTTATCAAAAACAAGGGTAAATATATTACAGGAGTTAAAAAACTGGGATGCCGTATCCCTGCATACAGACAAAATCCGCAAAATGCATACACAAGCGAACCTATCAGCGACGCAAAATAATCCCTTTTCATGTAAAAACAATACATTAAAAATGTCAACCCTGCTAAGTAGTATTTAAAAACCAATATAAAATCAAATACATATTCTATCTGTGATATATTAAAAAGAGCTGCTACCCAATTAAGCGGTGATAATAAATCATCCAATGCCGATAAAACCGTCATCACATCCGCCCCATACCCAATCGTAAAGTCCACCATCGGTATCTTACGCTCAGTTATGATCGTCCTGATCCAACGGGCTATATAAACCAACGCTGTATAATGCTGCTGCAATCCGTCGTTTTTCCAGATCAGGCTCTTTCCGCTCTCATAAAACGGCCGGAAGCAGATCACAAACATAACCGCGAAGAGGATCGTATACCAGAGAAAATATGAACGCTTACAGCCAATTACAAAAATAGTATTTTTTGCTTTCTCACATATATTTCCTGTCTTGTCCGCTCTTCTTACCTTAAAACAGTCTCTAACTCTTCTCTGCAACACGGAGAAAGGCCTTTCAAATATGGATCCTGATAGGACTATAACTGTAACCACTCCCAAAAGCATCCATGCAATTTTTCCTCCCCTCCACCCCAAACGACGCTCCAGTAAACCATATACATGAACCCCCATCATAAGATAAAGAACAGGCCTGTATAAAACATAAATCTGCACGAATCTCTGACCCGCCCCACTCATCAGTTTTATTCGCCTTCTTGGAGTAACAGCCATTGCCGACATGGATAATACAAGTCCGCTTATATACGCTGTAATCCGTAACAGAACTCCATACTTGCTGCGCGCTTTCAGGATTTTATAAGAATTTCGCCCTGTCAGAATCGGCCTTATAAAGTATATATTTCTGGAAAAGTAAATGCAGAATACAAATGCTGTCAACAGGATCAGACATCCCAGGATCTTTATCTTTTCGTTCTTTAATAGAGAGTCTAATGCAGATATATCACACATCCATCCCAGTATAAAAAAGGGGAAAAATACAACTGCCCGCGACAACACCAGAAAATCTCCGATGCTCTCATTATAACCGCAAAGCAAGGCCAACAAGATCGCTGCAGACAAAACAACTGTCTTGTCCACTCTTCGCAGCCCATATGCCAGTAATTCATACATAGCCACAGCTAAAAAGACCCACGGGGCACCGCTTTCTGATAAAAGTGAAAACTTGAACCCGCCTCCTGTTATCCACTGCGAAAGACTAATCATTCCTTTCGCCGCCACATAAAGGCACAGATAATAGGTTGTATCCCGGCACACCTCGCCCCATTTCGGCTCACCGGCACGGTATCTCACTCCTTCAAGTATCATGAGAAAAGACATATGGAAAGAAAAGATGAACAGAAAGAGGCCTTTGGATACCCAGGAATTATCAAGACACTGATTTATAAAATCCCCAAGAACAGCCAGTATAACAACCAACGCATATAAATTGCGAAAGTAATCTGTCCTAATGATATTTGTTTCTTCATACTTTCCAGCAGACATTTTTTCCTCTTCTCCCACTGTATTTTACTGATTTTCAATAACTTCTTTGATTTTTTCCGCTACTCGCATAGATGCGCATCCATCTTCAGCGCAACCATGCCTTGTCAGGAATTCGTCCACGGAATTCTGATATGCCTTCTCATCAAATCCGATAATGCTCCTGCATAACTCCTCTGTATTTCGTGCAATTGGAAAAGGAGTTTCTTCCAGAGGATAATAAAATCCTCTGGTTGTATTATACAGGTCTATATCCGACGCATAGATAAAACCCGGCCGCCTCATCAGGACATAGTCATAAATCCAGCTGGAATAATCTGTAATACCGATATCAGAAGCTGCCATGAGTTCCTGCATGTCGTAATATCCTGTTGCATTCAAAATATATTCCGGATAATCCACTTTCTTTTTGACGCCGCGATTATGATAATGGAGCCTCAAAAGGATTTTCCAGTTTCCGGGATATTTTTCCTGAAGTGCCATATAGAGTTTTTCATAGTCTATGTCGAAGCATGACGTATCTTTATTATCTCTAAATGTCGGCGCATATAAGACGAACCTGACATTCTCTTCCAATTCATAATAGTTAATTACTTTACTGCGAAAAGAATCTATCTGTTTTTTATCAAAAAACATATCATTCCGCGGATGACCGGTTTTAACAATATTTACATCGGGCCAAAAAGACGTTCGAAAAATATTCACTTCATAATCACTGTTTGCCAGCATATAATCAAACTCACGATTGCACTTATTTGCTACATACCTCCAGTACTTTGAACCGTATGTATCTAAGCGCTTAATTCCCATAGAACCATGCCATGTTTCAATATAATACTGACCTTTCTTTTTCGGTGTTCTCTTCCAGACACAATTCATGGCATTATCCACCCACACCTTTGCCGACATCAGTTCATAATAATTTGCGCTTGAATCTCTGAGTACCATGCGAACCCCGTCGGGAATTTCATAGTTTTTCGGTGTACTTTTCGTCTTTTTGTCAACTACCCATACAATATCCAGATCCATTCCTGATGCAATCAATTTCTCTGTTATGTACTTCGGATTACAGGTATACTGATTCTGATATGTCATAAACACAACTTTATTAGGAACTATCTTTACAAAATAAGCGAAAACAGTTCTGCTGATAACCCCAATTGCTTTGTCCGCCTCTGCCAGTAATTTGGACACATTCCTTTTCACGAAGGCTGCTGTACTTTTAATTAACCTTCCTTCCAAAAGCGCCCTGCTAATTTTGTTCATCGTTTTGTATCCCTCTCTGTTCCCAAAAAGTCAGTGCCTATCACAATATTATCCTCACGCATAAACGAAGTGATCTCATCCTCCTGATTGATTCCAAATACATAACTGATCATCTTGTTTTCCCTGGCACAATTACATACATTTTCTTCATATCTTGACTTATCCGTAGAAAAACTGAAAATACGATTATTACAGCAATATCTAAAAAAATCATCAATCTCTTTTATCTGCGGTTCCCTCTCAGACTCTCTGGCCAAATACATATTCACGAAAGGAAAGTCATATACATCTCTGATTGCCCGTATCATCTCTATAGTATAGCCGGAAACAATCAAATGCCGAAGCAGATCGTCTCGGTTCCCAGCATCACTCACAATCGCCTGAAAAACCCTCTTTGTCTCGTCATAATCAATTTTTCGGCTGTCAATCATAAAAAATGTATCTCTGTGTATGTCTATAAATTGAATAATATCCAAAAAGCTGAGCGGATGATAAATGCCATGGAATCTCAGGCATGCAAAGGTATTAAAATCAGGCATCTTATTATACCGGGTATAGTCTACTCCCATCTTCTCAATAAAATCTTTCTTCTTCCACCCGTGACCGCATACCAGTATATCATCAGAAGTGAAACAGACATCAACCTCAAAAAGCCTGTGTCCCATCTCGTAATTACGTTCCAGAGCTTCCAGGGAATTTGTATAAGCAAATCCGTCAACCCCCCCGAGTGCATGCATAATATATGTGCTCTCTTTTATCGTTTTTTGATACTGTCTCCTGACATCTTCTTTTGATATTCCCAATTTATAAAAACGATACATCTGATTTCTCCCTAGTCCCGGACACGCGCTCTTCTCTTTACTGCTTCATTTGCTCCATGATTGAAAAAACGTCCCGAATACCGGTTGACGCATCAAATCCTCCCTGCCAGCCTAATGCTTCCAGTTTTTCAGATGCCAAAACTGCGCGGCTGATTGGCGACCTTTCCTGTCTTGCCTCCAGATCCGGTTCGCAAAATACCACTTTCACATCTGCCAGATCTGCTGTCATGCTTGCAAATTCCGCAATGGTAATCCGGGAATTCGGATTTGCTATGTTATATGCCTGCCCACTGTCTCCTGTTGTCAGTACCGTAAGAATCCCTGACGCGCAATCCGCAACGTAGCAATAAGACCGCAGCTGATTTCCCATGCTTTTTAACACAATATCTTCATGATTAACCGCATTATTCAAAAACTGCACCGCTGCTCTGTTATCTGATGCCGTTACGTTGGGCCCGTAAATATTACCGGGACGGGCGATAACAGTCTCCAGTCCATATTGTTTTTGGTAGGATACACATAATGTCTCAGCCGTGCGCTTAGATGACGGATAACAGGATCTCGGATTAATCGGATCGATATATCCGCTGAAATTCTCAGCATACTCATCCACAATTCCGCCTCCATCACCATAGACCTCCCCGGAAGACACAAAAAGGAACCGTTCCGCCCTTTTCCGTCTGGCAAACTCAAGCAGTCCATATGTCCCCAACACATTTACCAGAATTGTCCCTACGGGATCTCTATGGTATGCCGCCGGATACGCATTGCTCGCCGCATGTATAACAATATCCGCAGGACAGTCAAACATAACAGGCTGGGTAAAATCCTGCACTACAAAATGCAGATACCCTTCTCCCCACACGCCGTCAAATCGTTTCTGAAGATTTTCTTCACTCCTGCTGCAGGCGTAAATATGTATTTTTTTCTTTTCATCCTGATTTATCTTATTGCAAAAACACAGCATATCTGTGATAAAGGATCCAATAAGACCTGTCGCTCCGGTTATCAGAACATTCTTTCCATACAAAAAAGAAAAGTTCTGTGTTCTGTTGATGGCCTCTATTACATTTTCCTGGTACAATGGTATATTATATAATCTGTTCATCACTCTCTGCCTTTTTATTTATTTTTTGGCATTGCCAAAAGCGCTTTAAACAAATCAAGATCATCCTGCGTAGTGATTTTGATATTCTTATCAGATCCGGATGCGAAATAAAGTGTCTCCCCTAATTCCGTCATCATCGTATTCGTATATGATGATCCATAGATTCCGATTCCTTCCTGAAACGCCTTCTTATACGCTCTGAGCAGCAAACCATACTTGTATGCCTGCGGTGTGGCTACTTTACGCAGAGTATCCCGGGGAATATATTGTTTTGTTGTAAACTCATCATTCTTAACAAATATCTGTTCATTATACGGAGTCGACGTGACAGCGTTTCCATAGATCCCGCATTTCACAATTACATCCGACAAAATCGTCTCGTCAATCATAGGTCTGATTCCGTCGTGAATAACTGCGATATCATCCTCCTTGCATATTCCTTCTAAGAAATAGACACCATTTCGAATTGATTCCTGTCCCGTTTCCCCACCATTTATAACCCATTGCAGCTTCGATATTCCATGCTGCTTTGCGTATGCCTTCAATATCTCATGCCAACCATCAATACAGACCACCAGGATCGCATCTATACGAGGATGTTTCTGAAATGTTTCAAGCGTATAGATTATCAGCGGCTTATCATTTACATTGATAAACTGCTTGGGTATCTCCTGATGCATTCGATGGCCGGAACCGCCTGCCAGAATTATTGCTACATTCATAACCTTCCTCCTTTGGCTTCTTCCTTATTCCCACTGCCTTACCGGCTCATAAATGATTCATACGATGACAGGACTTCCTCTGTCTGCCCGAACATTCTTACCTCTCCATCATGCAGCCACATAACACTGTCACACAACTCAGCCAGAGTTTCCGAAGAATGACTTACAATCAGTACAGTTCTGTCTTCATCCATAATGAGGTGCTTCATCTTGTTCAGGCTTTTCTTTTTAAATTTCGAATCTCCCACACTTAAGACCTCATCGATCAACATAATATCCGTCTCAAGGATTGCCGTAATGGAAAATGCCAGTTTTGAATACATGCCACTGGAGTAAGTCCGCACAGGAGCATCAATAAATTCCCCCAGTTCCGCAAAATGAATGATTTCCTCCGACTTTTCCAACACTTCTTTTTCCGTAAAGCCAAGAAGCATTCCAGAAAGCAGGATGTTTTCTCTTCCGGACAGTTCTTTCTGAAAACCCACGCCAATAGAAAGCAGGGAAACAGAATTACCTTTTAAATCTATCCTCCCGCTGTCAGGGGCAAATATCCCAGCAATCGCGTTCAACAGTGTAGATTTCCCGCTTCCATTTCTCCCTACTATACCCAGGATATTTCCTTTAGGAACCACAAAACTCACATGTTTTACTGCTTCGAACCTCTCCGTCTTATCTTTTCTAAATGTTAACAGATTCTTTTTTATGGAATAGGATTTCAGACTCTGATAACTAATGCACAGTCCCCGCACATCTAGAGCAATCTCTTTCTTTTCCACCGGTTTCTCCCCAACCCTTTTCAATTCTTTATATCATCTTTACATAACTGTTCTCACTTTGATAAATCTTTCGGATTCCTGTACAAGTGAGCAGGAGACTAACGAAGAGCCATACTGCTGTAAGTCCCCATTCCGGTGCTTTTTCATATAACAATGCATTTCTCATTTGTACCAAAATGAACGCCATAGGATTGTATCTCGTCATCAATTCACCATACGGTGCTGGTATCCTTTTCGCCACGTTATAAAAGATACCCGTAAGATAAAACAGCATTCTCAAAACAATATTTACTACATTGGACAGATCTTCGACAAAAACCCCATAATGCAGCAACCAGCAGGAGCATCCGAACGAAAACAGAAGCAAAAGAAGCGCCGCTGGCACAGCTCCCAGCAAATACCATGAAAGTGGAACATTCCACACCAGCATCATCAGAAATACGATTATAAAAGACACCAGCATCTTAAACCCGTTCACCCACAGCTTCGTCAGCACCAGGATATATTTCGGCAGATATACTTTCGAAACAATGGATTTGTTATTCTTGACGATCTTCACGCTTCCCTTCAGCATCCGGTTAAAGAAGTCCCACATGGAGATCCCGATGAAGATGAACACCGGGAAGTACGGCTCCTTCGCGCCGAACACGTACCCGAACATGAACGTGTAGATCAGCATGAAGCAGAACGGCTCCAGCACCCACCACAGCCAGTTAAGGTACGAGTTCGCCACCTCCGAGCGCAGCTGGGAGCGCGCGGAGACGACGGAGTAGCGGAAATATTTTCGGATGTCTTTTATAAATCGTTTCATAGCTGTCCTTTCTCTTCGCCGGGATCACGCGCGGAAACCGCGCGTCCCTGCGGGCGCGGCTGCTTCGCCGGCTGTCTCCTCCGGCCGCGTCCCTGGCTGCCAGCGTCCCCACGCCCCGCTTCCTCACCAGCGGCCAGCATCCCCGCGCTTCGCTTCCTCACCGGCTGTCAGCATCCCGGCGATCCGCTCCGTCGCGTGGCCGTCGCACGCTCCCATATGGAATCGACGCGCCGCGGACAGCTCTGCCCGCCTGGGCTCCCGCAGCGCACTCAGCACCGCGTCCGCCAGCCGCCCGCCGTCCGTTACCACCTCTCCCGGAAGGGAACCGTAATCAATATAAAAGCCCCTGTTCCGCTGGTACGCCTCATAATCCGGCGCAAACAGAACAAAGGGCTTTTCAAAAATCAGATAATCATATAATACCGACGAGTAATCGGTGATCAGAAGATCCGCGCACGCGAGCAGCTGCTCGGTGGGCATCGGGCTGTTTGAAAGCCTCTGCTCCTTCTCCAGATGCGGATGGACGCGGATCAGCACGGCGCAGCCGCTGCCCAGGCTCTCCTGCAGGCGGGCCACTGCCTCCGCGCCGCAAAGCTTTGGGCTGGCCGCGTTCCCGCGGAACGTCGGGGCCCAGAGGATGACCTTTTTCCCGGCCGCCTGCGGATGTTCCCGGCGGAACCGTTCCCTGCAGCCCGCCAGCCATTTTTCATCGAAATAGAAGTCGCTTCGGCTGATGCCGGTTGCCCGCACGACGCCGGGCGGCTTCCCCATCGCCTTCTCAAAGACTGGCACACAGCAGTCCGCGCTGACCGTCACCAGATCGTAATTCCGGAAAGGATCCGGCCGGTATCCGGGAGGGATGTCTTCTGCCGCGTCATATCCGAACTTCTTCATAAGCCCCCCGGAATGCCACAGCTGGATCACTTCCGTCCCCTTTTTCTTCCTGCACGCTGCCGCCGGAAGGAAATAGTCGCAGATGAACACATATCGGGCCCGGGCGTAATACCGCATAAAGGCCGTCATGGAGCGGAACGCGGAAATGGCACCCTGCGCCTGGTAATCCGAGACGCATTCCACAATGGTGAAGCCTCTCGCCTTCATCTCGTCCCGCATCCGTTCCATGCTGAACGGCAGGGAATCATGATGGGAATCCGCGAAAATGACCAGCCGCGGATCGATCGGTTTCCAGCGGTGAAGACAATAAAAAAGAGGGAGTACAACTCCCTGCATAAACATTTTTATGTATTTTCTGAAGATAAGGCGGATGCCCGCGCTGCTGTTCATGCCAATCACTTCTGACGTATTTCAAATTCTTGCGGGCCGCCGGCAGGCGGCCCGAACCGCTCTGAGGGTAAGCTTCGCCATCTCCGCGGCCGGCCCTGCACTTCAGCCTGCCCCGAAGAAATATTGCCGCCCTGACATCAGAACAGACGCCTGCCGCGGCCGATATCACGCCGTACCATAAAGCGTAGCCTTCAGACTCCCGCTCTGCCGGTTCGGTTTTGTCGCCTTGCAAATCACTCTGTGATGATAACACTTTTCCCTGTACATTGCAAGTCCTTTTCCATTAGGAAAATCTTAATAATTTGTATATTTCTGCCGGATTTCGGCGCATTTTCCACGGAAAAACGGCGGGCCACACCGTGACCCGCCGCTGTCGGAAGCTTCCTTATATACCGATCAGTAATTCTCTTTCCGCACCTCAAAATAACTCTGCGGATGGGCGCAGACCGGGCAGACCTCGGGGGCCTTCGTGCCGACTACGATGTGGCCGCAGTTGCGGCACTCCCACACCTGGACGCCGCTCTTCTCAAAGACCTGCTTCGTCTCCACATTGTTCAGCAGCGCGCGGTAGCGCTCCTCATGGGACTTCTCGATGGCCGCTACGCCGCGGAATTTGATCGCCAGCTCCTTGAAGCCCTCTTCCTCGGCCTCGTCCGCCATACGGGCGTACATGTCGGTCCACTCAAAGTTCTCGCCCTCGGCTGCGTGAAGCAGGTTCGTCGGGGTGTCGCCCAGCTCGCCCAGCTCCTTAAACCACAGCTTCGCGTGCTCCTTCTCATTGTCCGCCGTCTTTAAGAAAAGCTCGGCGATCTGCTCGTATCCGGCTTTCTTCGCCACGGACGCGAAATACGTGTATTTGTTCCTGGCCTGGGATTCTCCGGCAAACGCCTCCCACAGGTTCTTCTCGGTCTTGGTTCCCGCATACTTTGACATAACTTTTGTCCTCCTTACATGTGTGGATTACATTTTAGTAACTATTCCTAATATAACGCATACTTTTGAAAATGTCAATCGCTGCTGCGCAAATATTCTCACCCGAATGCTGCGCAAATATCCTCACCCGAAACGATGTCCCGCTTTCATCTGACATATGCCAGTCTGCCTTCATTTCGGACCGCGGCATCGTCCGGTCCCGGACATCATACATCCGTCAGCCTGCACTCCGGACCGCGGCATCATCCGGTTCCGGACGTCATACATCCATCAGCCTGCACTCCGGGCTGCGGCATCGTCCGGTCCCGGACATCATACATCCGTCAGCCTGCACTCCGGCGACGCCGCGCCGCTTACGCGGATCCTGCCGTCTTTATCCGCGCGGATCTCCGTCATATGGCCCTCCATCGTCTCGCCGCGGCTGATCCCGTCATCGTCGTACATCTCATAGACCGCCTCTTCCCGGATATAATGCAGAAGCGTAAGCTTCGACGCGTCCACTCCGTCCACATACTCCGCGGGCTCCGCCAGCGGGACCAGACGGTCCGCGCGCACGAAGATCAGCACCTCATTCAGCGCCGCTTTCACATAATGGTGTCCGGCGGGCAGGATCTCCGCGTCCATATCGTCCGCGCCGCGCATCCGGTACAGCTTCATCGTCTCCGGCAGATAGACATAGCGGCCCTCCGCGTTCTGCCGGTAAACGGGCGCGATCATAATGCTTTCCCCCGCCATCAGCTGGTCCTCCACCTGAGCCGCCGTCTCATCCTCCGGCCAGACGAACGCCGGCGGCATAAACATCATATCGCCTCCGAGCGCCGCCTTCATGAACTCGCTGTACAGGTACGGCAGAAGCGCGTATCGCAGGCCGATGATATTGCGGAAACTCTCTTTATCGCCGAACTGGTAGAATTCCTGTCTCCGGGTGCCGATGGCCGAATGGTTCCGCATCAGCGGCGTGAATATCCCCAGCTCCAGCCAGCGCAGCATCATGTCCTCCGTCGTGTTGGAGCCGAAGCCGCCCAGATCCGCGCCGGTGTAGAGGAAGCCGCACATGTTTAAAGACGGCAGCATCTGCAGGTTCATCAGGATATGCGACCACCAGGAGTGGTTGTCGCCCATCCAGATGCCGCCGTAACGGTGCATTCCGATGTAAGAGGAACGGGAAAACAGAAGGATCCGTTTCTCAGGAGACAGCCGCGCGAACGCCTCTCCGGCGGCACGGGTCATATTATAGCCGTACAGGTTGTGGACGCGGTCGTGCCGCACCATTTTCCCGTGGTATCTGTGCCAGATCGTCCGGTAATCCTCCGGCCTGGCCGCCAGATTCATGAGTCTCGCCTGCAGCGTGAGCAGCTGGCCGATATTCAGTTTCTCTCTGTCAAAGGTTTTGATCTCCTCAAAGATCTCCTCCAGATGCTTTTCGGCGTAGAACAGCGCCGGCTCGTTCATGTCGTTCCAGAAGCCCTCGACCCCGGCGTCCAGCAGTACCCTGTACCAGTTCCCGAACCATTTGCGGGCCTCCGGATCCAGCACATCCGGGAAATGTACCCGCCCCGGCCAGACGCCGCCGACAAACTCGGTGCCGTCTTCATTTTTACAGAAATACCCGTTCTCTATGCCCTCTTCGTAGACCGGATAGCCTTCCTCGATCTTCACGCCCGCGTCGATGATCGGCACCAGATGGATGTGCTGCTCCCTCATCTCCTCCACAAATGCCGGGAAATCCGGGAAACGCTCCTCGTTGACCGTGAAATCCTTGTAGCCCTCCATGTAGTCGATGTCCATGTAGACGCTGTCCAGCGGCACGCCGTTTTCGCGGTGCCCGCGGACCACCCCGCGCACGTCGTCAGCGCACTTATATCCCCAGCGGCTCTGCCCGTAGCCGAAAGCCCACTTGGGAGGAATGTAGCTTCGGCCGATGATGGAGCGGAACTCCCGCACGATGTCCTGCAGGCTGCCGCCCTCCAGGACGTAAAGCGTGAAGCCGCCTTCGCTGACGGTGATCGTGAGGCGGCGGCGGTCGGTGTAGCCGCAGTCGAAGGTGACCTTCTGTCCGGCGTCGATGAAGAGTCCGAACCGTCGGGCCGCCGGGGCGGCCCCGTCCACGATCAGGAAATTGTGTGCGCCGTAAAGGGATCGCTTCTCTTCCGTATGGTTCGGCACATCCGAGCAGTTGGATTCATAGATCCAGCCCCGCTTATTGATGCCGCGGATATTTTCTCCGAGGCCGTAGATGCGGCCGGCGTCGGACAGTCTGCAGGTGAAGACAGCCGCCGGGGGCGCCTGCCCCGCCGGAGTCCGGCTTCCGGCGGATACGCCTTCCGCAACCCAGCCTTCCGTATCCCCGCCCGCAGTTCCGGAAACGCGGGGGCACGGTCCGCCTCCTTCTTCCAGGCGGATGCAGTCTTCCGCAAATTTCTTTGTCTCCGCCGGTATCTGCACCACCACCGCGTCTGTCTCGATCGGTTCGCCAAATATATACTTTCGAATCATTTTCTTCCTCCATCCGTCATCTCTTATCCCCGCGGGATCTCTCCCGCGCCCCGCGCTGCCTGCGGGATATCGCCGAACACCAGATCAAGAAGCTGCCTGTATTCGTCGTAAAACGGGTATTCCTTAAAATCCCCGAAGCTCTCAAACACGCTTCGGTAATACCATGCGTGCATGGCCTTTTCCTTCTGATGGAATTTCTGCCAGATAATATCTCCGATTGCCAGATAGTCTTCCGCGGTGCTGCGCAGATTGCTGAGCTTATCCGCGAATGTGATCATCTTCTCCTCCCGGCCGGCTGTGCGCAGGTGTTCGATAGTCGTCTGCTTGCGCTCGATCCAGGTTCTGGATTTGTCTTCACTCTCCGCCAGGACCATATCCGCCGTCTTCCGGCCGAATTCATCCAAAAGCTGCTCATAGGTAATCCCGGCGTCCTCGATCACGTCATGCAGATAGGCTGCGGCGATCGCTTCCGGTTCGCCTCCCATAACCGCCACGATGGCGGCCACTTCCTTGGGATGGACAATGTAGGGCATGTTGCTCCCCTTGCGGAGAGCTCCTTCGTGGGCTTTCGCGGCAAACGCCGCGGCTTTCTGAATCATGGTTGTCCTCTCTTTCAATGTGGGGATGCATTGTCTGGGGGACTTCGCTCCGCAGGCGGCGCATCATACCGCGCGGAGCTTCTTGCAGTCGGTTGTCGGATCTGCCGCGATACGCGGCGCGTGGCATATTCCTGTGTGCCCCCGCGCCGTTCATCGCCCGCGAAAACATTGTAGCACAAAACTGATATTTTTAGAAGTATAACTTGTAAGATTCCCGATTTTCTGGTATGCTAGGGATACGGCTTTTATCGTTCGCCGTATACAGCTTTTAACCGCGGAGGGATCTCATGGAACAGCAGCGTGCCTACCGCCGTACCCCGGCCAGAAAGCGGAACAGCATCTTACGTTTGGAATGGGTCCGGCTTTTGTTATTTTATATTCTGCCTTTTGTCGTCGTCAACCTGATCATCTTCTTCCTGGTGACTACCAAGCCGGGCTATGAAGTGACCATCGCCAACACAAGCGATTACCGGACCACCGACGTCACCTTCACGATCACATCTTTCATGCCGCTTCGGAGCGTTACGATCACTCTGGACGGAGAACCGCTGAATCTGACGCAGGTCGGTCGGAAGAGCTACCGCTCCACAGTCACGCGCAACGGCGTCCTGGAGATCAGCATGGAGAACTTTAACCACATGTCTATCACCGGCTATGAGGTGATCGACGTCCTGGACAATGAGCTCCCGGACGTGACCTCCTATACGCTGGCAGATGGACATCTGACGCTGTGGCTCAGCGATACCCAGTCGGGGATCGACTACGAGAACCTGTCGGCAGTCACCGGGGACGGCCGCGTGATCGCGCCTCTGTCGGTCGACAAGAACGCCGGGACGGCTGTGTTCGAGATCGACACCACCGGTCTGACCGTGAGCGTCAAAGACATGTCCGGGAACGAATACCAGCCGGTATTCTCCCTGACGGAAGTGGTCGAGGAAGCCGATAACGACGCGATCCGTCCGGCTGAGTAGACCGATATGTGCCATAGGAACCACAAGAGGGCGATCCCATCTGAGCGGACCGCCCTCTTTTGATCTACAGCCCCGTTCCTCTGGAGTACAGCCGGTTCATCTCACGGCATCTATCGATGATCGGGCGGGCAAACTCGCCCTTCTTCATGCGCCACTCCCAGTTTCCTCCCAAAGTGGACGGAGTATTGATTCGCGCCTCCCAGCCAAGGCCCAGATAATCCTGCAGCGGGATCACAGCCAGTTTAGAAACGCTGGACAGGGCCGCCCGGATGAACATCCAGTGGATGTCATCCCAATCCGGATCCGTCACGCCCATATATCTGGCCGCGAAATCCCTTTCTCTCTGGGGCATCGTCTCATACCAGCTTCTGACCGTATCATTGTCATGCGTGCCGGTATAGACAACGCTGTTGGGCGAGTAGAAGCAGGGGAGATAATTGTTCTTCTCTCCGGAATTAAACGCGAACTGCAGCACCTTCATTCCTGGAAATCCGGTCTTCTCCACCATTCTCAGGACCTCGGGAGTCAGATAACCCAGATCCTCGGCGATGATATTCAGATCGCCCAGCTCGTCCTTTATCTTCTTAAACAGCGCGTATCCGGGTCCGCTCTCCCACTTTCCGTTCTCTGCCGTGGTGTCGCCGGCAGGGACCGCATAGTACTTCTCAAATCCCCGGAAATGATCCACCCTCACCACATCATACAGTTCAAAACAGTATTTCATGCGGCGGAGCCACCAGGCATAGCCCGTCTTCTTATGGTAACTCCACCGGTACAGCGGGTTCCCCCACAGCTGTCCCGTAGCCGAGAACGCGTCCGGCGGCACTCCCGCTACCGCCTCCGGCCGGCGTCTCTCATCGAACTGGAACAGTTCCGGGCGGCTCCAGCTGTCGGCGCTGTCGAACGCCACATAGATCGGGATATCCCCGATGATCCGGATTCCCCGGCTGTTCGCGTAGTTTTTAAGATCATGCCACTGCTTCACGAACATCATCTGCTGGAATTCGTAGAACCGGATCTCATCCGCAAGTTCACGGCGGTAACGGGCAACCGCTTCCGCTTCTCGCAGCTTGATATCCTCGTCCCACTCGCTCCAGCTCTTCTCCCCGAAGGAACGCTTCACCGCCGCGTAAAAGCAGTATTCCTGCGTCTCCTCCCAGAGAGAACCGGTCAGTTCCTTATCCGGATCCTTTCCCTCCGCCAATATCCGTTCCTTCCAGCGTTCGTAGGCCTTCCTGAGGACCTTAAACCGGCTGCGGTAAATGGCCTCGTAATTGATATATCTCTCGTCGTCCCCGAAATACGCCTCATCGCACTCCTGCTTCGTCAGCAGTCCGTCTGCGATCAGCTGTTCCAGATCGATAAAATACGGATTCCCCGCGAAAGCAGAAAACGACTGATAGGGAGAATCCCCGTAGCCCGTCGGTCCAAGCGGCAGGATCTGCCAGTAATTCTGGCCGGCAGCACACAGATCATCGACAAACTGATATGCCTCCTTTGAAAACGCGCCGATCCCGTACTCCGACGGCAGGCTGGCGACAGGCAGCAATATTCCGCATTCTCTCATGCCCAGACTCTTCCTTTCTTAACCTTCTTTGGAATGTTTTTTCTATCATAACAGAAAAACGAAAAATGCGCAATCTGGCTTTTTGTCCCCGGCTCCTCAGTCCCGGTTCCGTCTGCGTTTTCTCCGTATCAGAAAATATAATGCGGGAATCAGGAGAATTCCGGCCCCCACCACGACCGTAGTCACCTGCCGCAGCCTGAGAAGAAAGACCGGGGCGCTTTCCGGCTCTTCCGGTTCTTCTTCCTCCGGAGCCGCGGCGGCAGGAACCGGGGCCGCCGTCATCTCTACAGGCTGCTCCGTCTCCTCGGCCACAGTCTGCGGTTCCTCCGTCTCTTCCTCCTTCAGGACATAGACCGCTTCATACGCGATCCCCGGCTGAGCGGGGATTACCGCTTCTCCGCCATAGACAGCCTCCACATCAGAGAGATACTTCCGGCCTGAGGCCTCGGCCCGGCGATAAACCAGGCCGTCCTCTCCGGTCTCCGGCTCTCCGCTCCATTCCGCGGAATCGATCCGGTAGCTGACCGGATCCACGCCGATCAGCTCCAGAAGGGCCTCTTCATGTCCCGCGAAGGGATGCGTCTCCGCAACCGGAACCGTCTCTCCTCCCAGGACAAAGCTTCCCGCGTCATATCCCCACACGGTCACCGGAAATGTAAATCCTTCAGCCCATCTTCCGTTGGACTTTACTGTACTCTGCAGCGGAAGACGTACCGAAGCGCTCCGCCCCGACTCCTCATCCTGCAGATCCTCCTCCAGGAATTCAGGGATTTCAGCCGCCGCCTCGACGCCCTCATAGAGCACGGTTTTCTGCACGTTCTTTACGATCTCGGGCAGCGATACCGCTATCTGCTGGTATGATTTCAGCTGATACTCCCGTCCCTGCCTGATGCAGGTGTCCTCCGGAAGCGGAAGTTCCTGCACCCGCGCCTCCGCAACCGCTTCTGACCGGACCGTGATCTGCGGACCGGCTGTCTCCGTCTCTGCCCATGCCGCGGTTCCGGTCAGGGCGGTCATGCAGGCCGCCGCCAGCAGCGCCGCCAGCTCTTCTCCGATCTTCTTTTTTCCTTTCAGATTATCCATGATCTTCCTCCCGTTTCTTCTGTTTCTTCCTGTTCTCCGGCTCCGCCGCGCCTGCCATCCCGAACGTCAGGCACAACAGGGCTGAGAACGCCATCACCGCCAGCGCCGCCTTCACCCGGATATCATTTGCGTCCCCGGTCTCAGGCGCGGACTGATACCGCAGACCGCCTAACGGCACGCCGTCCGGGCTGATCAGAAATGTCTCATAGCTAGCCTCCACCGTTCCGGGGCTCTTCGGCTCCGGTTTCCGGGGTTTTTCCGGCGTATGCGGCCGGTCCGGAAGCGCCTCGTCTTTCATGACAACTATATCCGTACTTCCGTCCGGGGACACCGTAAACTCGATATCCTTCGCGTACGCGTATCCGGCGGGCGCGGCTTCTTCATGCAGCGTATAGGTTCCGCCGGCCGTCAGTCTGCCCGTGATCTCATGCGGTTCTCTGCCGGAGATCCATTCCTCTATGATGGTCCCGTCCGCGTCCAGGATCTGCAGTTTCGCGCCCTCAAGCTCCTGCTCGCCGGTAATATCCGTCTTCGTCACGGTCACGCGGGTCATCTCGTCTGTCATCACTACCCGTTCCACGCTCCCTTCTTCCGTTACCGAAAACGTTATCTCCGAGGCATACGCATACCCCTGCGGCGGAAGAACCTCCTTCAGCCGGTATGTCTTCCCGGGTTCCAGCTCAGCCTCTGTCAGATGCGGTTCCTCCCCGGAGACCCATTCCTCTGTCACAGTTCCTTCTTCATCCAGGATCTGAAGTCTGGCCCCGGGAACCTCTTTTTCTCCGGTAATGTCCGTTTTGCTGATCATAATTTCCCTCTTTGCGTCATATCCGGCGATCGCGCTGATCTCCCCGGAATTTCCGATCTCAAACGCCAGCCTTCCGGTTACCATCCGGCTCCCGTCGCTGAAATACGTAGTCTCCGTCAGAACATACTGTCTTCCGCTGCGGAACAGTTCCTGCCCGGAATCGGGATCTCCGACCAGAAGCTCCGGCTTCTCTTCTGTCGGCTCATAGGAAGCCAGCATGCCGCCGTCCGTCTGCGCGAGTTCTGTCCGGACACACACCGGCCTCCGATCCCGCACTTTGAAGCTGCCGGCCGAAATCTGTCCGTCTTCTTTCGTTTCCATCTGTACTCTCCGGGTCACGCGGTCCGTAATCTCCTCCGAACCGTCGCTGTAGACCGTTTTCTCCGTAAAGGTCAGGATCTCTCCGTCCCTGATGCCACCCGCCGCCGTCAGGATATGCCCGTCGCCGGACGCCGTCCAGGCAGCGGCTGTCCGCCCCTGCTTGTCCTCCGCCGTCATCTCTGTGCGTACGGCATAGCGGCTTCTCAGCGTCAGCGTATACAGATCGTGAACGGTAACCGACGCCAGGCTGCTGCTTACAGAACTGATCCTTCTTCCGTCCTCCGAAAGCGTAAATACCGCGGGCCGCATCAGCTGATATCCCTGCGGCGCCTTAAGTTCAGCCAGCAGGTAAGTCCGCCCTGCCGTAAGGCCCCAAAGCACATGGTCCGGCGTTTCTGCAGAAGTGATCCACTTCTCGACCGGCGAATCTTCGTCATATTCATAGTTTCCCTCCGCGTCAGTGCCGTTCACCGCGAAGACTGCCATCTCGGCGCCGGCCACCCAGCCGTCCGCCAGATCTTTCTTGCGCAGGGTAACGCGGGTCTTTTCATCCGTGATCTGCTGTTCATAGCGCGCCTCCTCGCCCCATACGTAAGAGACGCCGTCCCGGTCGGGTCCGAACTCAAATGAATAGATCCGCGGATCCACCGCATAGCCCTCCGGCGGCAGCACCTCCCGCAGGCGGTAGCAGTAGGGTATAATACGTCCGTCGTCCTGCGCTTCTCCGACCGGCAGTCCGGCAAGCGACGCCGTCCCGCCGTCGTCGCTGAACCGCCGCGTAAATACAGGATGGCTCAGATCCGGCTGCCGGTACGCGGAAACCTCAAAAACCGCTCCTGACAGGGAATTTCCCTCCGGATCTGTTTTCCTGATCTCGACAGTTCCCTCCGCAGGTACATCAGACACCCGAACAACTCGTATCTGATCTTCCATATGGTAATCGATCCGAACCGGGCGGAATGTCGTATAATAATCCGGGCTTTCCTGTTCCGTCAGCCAGTAGACGCCTTCCGGCAGTCTCCTCAGCGTATGCGGCTTATAACTGCCGGCCTCATATCCCGGCAGGATCCTTCCGTTTATCCGATCCTCTTCCGTATAGGTTCCGTCCTGTCCGCTGATCCACCAGGCCGCCAGATGCGCTTCATCCTGCACCAGACGTCCCTCCGCGTCTGCCCGATACAGGGCGAGCTTCGCGCCGGGAAGCTCCTTCCCGTTCAGGGAAGCCGCCGTCTTTGCGATCACCAGGGCTCCCTCCTCATTCCGCACCCGGTAAAACTGGACATCTCCGGTATCCCGCACCGTAATAAGAACAGGCCGCGCCGCCGCGTATCCGTCCGGAACCTCCGTCTCCACCAGCACATAAGAGGCGCCCGCCGGCAGATAATCCAGCCTCCGCATCCCATCGCCGGTCAGGTACGAGCGTGCCCGTTCATTGATCTCGGGCAAATCATGACAGTCAAACTGGTATTCAAATGTAAAATTCCTTCCCGCCAGACTCTCATGCTGTCCATACGCCGCCGCCCGGATCACCTTTCCGTCATCCGTTTTAAATACAAACTGCGCCGCTGCCGGGAAGATCCCCGTCTCCCCGCCGGACTCCGAATCACCGGGCCAGGTAACGGAGACGCGCTCAGCGGTCAGATTCCGGTCCCCATATTCCCAGGATACCGCCCGCACATTTGTCCCATAATACCTGTACTGCTCTTCAAATGCCTCCGCGAATCCAGCGTACCGCTCTCCGTCGTCGGTCACAAAATGCTCCGCCGGGCGCAGCGCGTCATAAACCGGCTCGCCTGCGTCGTCAAAGACCACGTTCCCCCGCGCATCCGTGACCGCCTCGTAAAGCGTGAACCCGGCTCCGTTCACCAGATGGTCTTCTCCCTGTTCCGAGGCATATTTTTCGATCTCCACCTTCGTGTGATCGTTATAGAGCGTAAAGAACTGCACCTGCCGGACCGGATCCACGACCACCTCCATCGCGGGCGCCGAAACCATTCCCGACGGCGCGCTGATCTCTTCCAGCAGATACTCCCCGGCCGGGATCCCTTCCAGATAGAGAGGCGTATCTTCGGTCGTCCATTCCGCAGTCAGCTCACGGACAGCGCCGGACCGGCTGTCTGTGGAGAGATACCGAAGAGGCTGACTGCTCTTCCTGCGCAGATAAGTCCCGGCCGGATGCTGCTCAAGATCCGACGTATAGACCCGCTCCGCCTCATAAAGGGCCAGCCGCGCGCCGGCGGTCTGTTCCTGCGTACAGGCAGTCTTATTCTCCGTAACCTTTCCTATGCGGGCCGGTTCTCCGGACGCGTCCGTCCGGCTCATATCGAGCACATAAACGGTGCTGCTCTCCGCGCCGTCCACCTTACTCACAAGGATCTTCGTCGTAAAATCCGTCATTTTCGTCTTCTGAAGCTCTCCTGTCTCCTCCACGACAACGCCCGCAGGCAGTCCCTTTATATAACCCTCCGGCGCCGACAGTTCCTCAAGAATATAGGCTCCCGCCGGCACACGGCGCAGGATATCCGCCTGGCCTTCAGTCATCTGGTCCGCAAACGGGTCGTCCGGCGTGCGCTCTCCCGTAACCCAGGTGTTTTCCAGCAGATAGCTCTCTCCCAGCCGATGCGTCTCTGTTTCGCCCCCGCCGTCCACCAGATAGGAGTCCCGGTCATATCCGTCGAGCAGGTCCGCTTCTTTCTGCCGGACCAGCCGGCCGCTGCGGTCATAGAGCGACGTCTCTGTCTCGTATGTCTCGCCGCTCTTCCTGTAATACACCGGCATTCCATGCCCGTCATAGACCGGCTCCACGGACTTGTCGAACTCTCCGCTGTTTTCCGCCAGAAGCGGCTCCTCATTCTGGTTCTGTCCGAACCGGTTCTGCGCAAGCGTTGCCAGATGATGACTCTGCTCACCGTCATCCGATCTCCAGGTCCCGGTCAGATAATATTCTTCCTCATTCTCTCCGACCGTCGCGATCCGCGACGTGGTGATCTTGTCGCGCGCCAGAACATTTCCGAACCGGTCGCGCGCGATCTTCACCGGCCAGACAAGGATGCGGACCGTCCCATCCTGCTCTGCTTCCGCCACAGCGTACGCCATGCCGGTATACGGGTCCACAAGACATTCCCGGTTTCCGCTCTCATCCAGATGGTATACCTTTACCCCCTCGCTCATCCGTACCGTTCCGTCTATCTCCCGTTCCGGCCTCGCGAAAGCCCCGAGGAAGCCCTTGCCGCTCTCGGAATAGGAGATCTCCGTGAAATCCCCTCCTTCCAGCTCCAGGACGGCCCTGCCGCCCTGAAACGCGAAAATGCTCTGTCCCCCGTCCGACGCGCCGTAAAGCCGCTTATCCTCCTCCAATTGATTCAGTTCCAGCTTCTCGTGATCCCGTCCGTAAGCATATGTTACAGATCTGCCGTCCACCTTCTCCTCGCTCAGAAATTCCATGCCTCCCAGATCATAGAACAGAATGTCCGTATCCGGCCGCTGCACGGCCTTCGCGCTCCACACATCGCCGTCGTCGGTCTCCGTCCGGACGAATTCCGTGCGCGTTCCGGCATAGCCCTCCTTTACATACATGCGCGTCACGTTTCCAGCGCCGCTGCGTTCTACGGTCAGTCCAGCGTAAGCCATATCCTGGGAATCTCCCGAAGGCTGCAGCTCGATCCCCTCGAAAAGAGTCATCTCGGCTCCCGTCACATACCGGTTCGCGTCGTCCGCCGTCATAAGCGTCCGGGTGAGATAACCGTACCCCGCGAACAGGGTTCCGTGATACACGATATCGATATCCTCGCCCGCGTTCTTAAGCGCGGAGAGATATTCCAGCGTTCCCTTCTTCCATGCGTAGCCCATATAAACGCCGTTCTGATACGCGTACTCATAATCCGGGTTTCCGCCGATCTGTGCCAGACTCCCGTCCACACGCCCGCTGACCCGGAACGTGACCGTTGTCCGGCTCTCCCCGGCCGCCTCCTTCAGTTTCTCCACAGACAGCTGCGTAGGGGTGTTCTCCACGTAGATCCTGGCCACATCCGCGGTGTCCGCGCTGTTCCCGTTCCCCTGCGCGGTTTGTCCGCCCGCATCCGTCGCGGAAGCTTTCCCGTCCGGGCGAACCGGCTCGTACACCGCGGCCGCCACGCGGCTGTCTCTCTCCCCTCTCCGGTAATACGACACGCGGTCGCTGTAGATCTCCACCGCGATGGGTTTGCTGCGGGCGTAGCCGGCAGGTGCCTTTACCTCAGCCAGCACATAGACCCCCGCTTCCAGCGGCTCGGGCGTCTCCAGATATCCTGTATTCTGAAGGCCTCCGGCGCCGGCCGCGTTTTCCATCTCTCCGTCGCGTGTTGTGGAAAACGACCGAAATTCTCCTGTCTGCACACCGGCGGGATCCGTCTGCACAACACGGTCCTCCTCGCTGCATTTCGGCGTTCCCGCCGGGATCACTCCGGCGCAGCTTCCCGTGTCCGTCTGCCGGATTCCCATCGCTCCCATAGCTTCCAGAAATTCCCGGCTTCCGCTGACCACTTCGTCCTTCTCATAGAACAGGACATGGCCTTCCCCGTCCGGCGATTCATCCCGGGCAGCCCGGTAAAGATTGAAAATGGCGTCGTCATGAAGCAGGCTCTCATGCGTTTCGGAATCCAGCTTCTCGATCCGCAGCTTCGCCTCGTAAGGCACATTATGGAAGCGCACCCGCGCATGACTCCCGTCGCCGGCGATCACATCCGTCCCGGAACTTCCCCGCGGCATCCCTTCCGGACCCGCAGGCACCAGCGCCGCGCTGTAAAGACCGTCGTAGGCTGTCTGGATCCCTGTCATGGAGGCCACATGATCTCTGTATTCTCCTGCCGGGGCATCGTCCTGCGCGCTGTCCCCGCCGGGCAGGCCCGCCCCGTCTTCCGCCGGGAAATACACGCCGTCCGCGGTTCCGCCTTCTTCCGATACGGAACTGTAATGATAGATCCTCCCGATCTCTTCCCTTCCGTCCAAAAAGCCTGACAGATAATAGGTCTCCGCGTCCGCTTTCTGGTCGTCCAGATCATTGTAATAGTTCAGATACGGCTTCCATTCGTCCTGGGTCAGAGCAAAATGCGCGTCTTTGCCGGCTCCTGCCGTTCCGTTTTCGATGTCATCCGTCGCCAGTCCGTACTTATAGATCTCAAAGCTCCCGCTGCTGTTATGCGCGGTCATAACATGGGAGTCCTCACCGAACCGGATCCCATACCGCCCGGTCATCTCTTCCAGTTCCATTTCGCTGTCATAAACATATTCGCTGCTCAGGATGTCCCGGCCGTCTCCGCTGTCCTCCGTCTCATACACCGACGGCACCGTGACTTCCTTCGGATCTGAGATCCTGTAATGCCGGTTCCGGAAATCCTGCAGCTTCGCGCTGTAGGGCTGCTGTTCCGCGATCACGTAAGTTCCGTATGGCAGACTCACGGAAATACCGAAACAGTACTCCTCTGCCGCCGTATCCGCGCTCAGGGTAGACAGATCCTTATCTGCGCCGCCGTCCTTCTCCGGATCCCACAAAACCGCGTAGATCTCATCAAGATCATACAGGAAAAACGGCTTCAGATAATTCTGCGCCTTCCTGATCGCCCGGTTCAGTGCCTCGTCGTAAAACTGATCGCCGTAGGCCGCCGAATATCCGCTTCCGGACATCATTTTCACCTCTCCGTCCAGATACCAGTCGATGGCAAACTGCCGGACCAGATCCGAAGCCTCCGCATTCTCTTCCGCCTCGCCGCTTCGGTTCACCGCGTTTCCAAGCGGACGGTGGGAAGTGTAAGAAGCGTGCCCGTCATCCCACTGATCCCAGTTGGCGACGGTAACGGCATCAAAAAACTTCTCATAATTCGGTACTGTCACCGTCTTCGTTCCGCTTTCGGTTTCGACCTCCCGCTCTGTCATTTCCAGAACGGACGTGTATCCGTCGAGCGGCTCCTGTCCGTCTTCCTCATACAGCGCCGGATTGGCCTTTGCCGCGATCAGCCGCCGCTTTGTCAGAATCTCCGTATCATAAGGCACTTTCGTATAAAGGTCCGGCACAAGCCCGGGAAAAGCCCCAAGATACCCGTTCAGATCGATCGGCTCTCCCCGCCGGTCCAGCCAGGTCACAAGACCGTCTTTATCCCGGTACAGCCGCAGCAGATTGCTTTTCAGATACGCCTTGAACCGGAAATGATCCG
>CANQGA010000021.1 GCA_947600145.1 uncultured Lachnospiraceae bacterium
CAAGGTCCGTGCGCTGCTGACTTCCGCCGCAACTTCCCTAGGATATCACATCCATTCGGCTTTGTCAACAACTTTTTAAATTTTTTCACCGCGCATCGCGGCTGCCCGTTTAGGCGGTGGAACTATAATATACCATCTTTGTCAGGGAAATGTCAAGGGATTTGTGCTGTTTTTTTGAACAATTTTTTGGCACCACAAGATATGTGAATTTCCTATAAATTTCCCTATATTTAGTGGCCCGCGGCTGCCCTCTTTGAAAAGGATCTGCTTCTTTTTGCCGCGAATTGTTTCTATTCAATATAATATATGCACAATCACGCCATTTGGTGCCGCCCCGCCGTCTCAGGAAACTATTCCGCGAACGATCCCTAAGGCCAGATGTGAGATCAGATTATAATGATAGAGAAACGACAGCCAGGAACTTGCCTCGATCTGGTCGAGGATCGCCGACGCCCAGGAGGTCGTCGCAAAAGCCGTAACCGGCAGGGACGCCAGCCACAGAAAGAACAGCCCCTGCAGTCCGCCCAGCAATGCGCCGGCCAGCTGATTCATACCGGACAGGACCGGAAGCTTCGCCACCAGATCCAGCGCTCCCGCCAGAAGCTTCAGAGCTATATAGATCACCACAAACAGGATCACAAAACCGACAAAATTAATGATCACATTTGCCAGATAGTTCCCGATATACCCGGCAAAGGCGTCCACGCCCAGCCGTTCATAAACTTCACTGTTATTATTTTCAATAAGAAGTTCTTTCAGATCATCCGGCAGCCGCATTTCCTCGATGAACCGCTCCTGATCCTCAGGCATCCGCCCGTCGTCCGCCGCGGCGTCATCGCGGAGGTCAATCGCGTCGCTGACATTGTCCATGATCCAGCCGCAGACCGGCGTCTTATCCCTGATAAAGGCCCCCACATACGGCATCGCAAAATGGACAGCCGTCAGCGTCACCACCAGGGCTGTCATAGAAACTGCCAGGCGAATGAGCCCCCGGTAATGACCGTAAAGCACCATGCCCAGCAGATAAATGCCGACTGCCGTCTGCAGCCAATTCTCCGTAAAATATTCCATATCTGCTCCAATTTCCAGTCAGGCGGACAGGATCAGCTTCTCGACCGCCTGAGCCACTCCGGCGTCATTGTTGCTCCCTGTCACATAATCGGCCGCGGCCCTGAGCCTCTCCTCGCCGTTTTCCATCGCGACGCCGATACCGGCCATCTCGATCATGGAGTAATCGTTGCCTCCGTCGCCAAACGCCATGGTATCGCACATGTCGATGCCCAGCAGCCCGGCCAGACGTCCGAGCGCCGGCCCCTTGGACGCTCCCGCACCGTTGATCTCCAGATTATTCGCCACCGAGGACGTGACAAGAATGTCCGGGAACTGTCTCAGCTGTTCTCTCAGAAACTCCCGCTCCGCCTCATCGGCAAAATACATATTTACTTTATTTACATTCACGTCCGGACGGTTTAAGTACTCTTCCATATCCGGAACCTTAACGCGGGTCTGCCGGATCATCCTGCAGATTACCGGCGGGATGCCGAACCGCTCAAGGTGGTCGTAATACCGCGCCTCCGAGATGCCCCGTCCGTCCGCGTAGGCGTCGCACATCACCCGGGGGCGCTGCCGCGCCAGTTTCATGACGGCCATGGCGGTCGTCTTATCCAGAAGCTGCAGATCCAATACGCGGTCTTCTTTCAGATCGCAGACAGCCCCTCCGTTGATCGTGACCGCATAGCGCACGCCGATATCCAGAATCTCCCGCGGAATTCCCGTGGCCAGGCGGCCCGTGCACGGCACGATCAGGATCCCGCGCTCCACACACGCCGCCAGCGCGCGCCGGTTCCGCTCCGGCAGACATTTCTCATCGTCAAGCACCGTTCCATCCAGATCGAATGCCACCAGTCGAATTCCCATAGCCGTCCTTTGCACAGAATCCTGCCTGTTAAATGAAATGCTCCTCGCGAAGGATCAGAAGCCCTTCTTTATCATATTTCGCGGAAAATACGCCGGTGATCAGGCGCCCCAGCGAAGGCTTCTCCGCCTTATCCGCGGCTTCCTCGATCATCGCCTCGGCATTCTCTTTCGTCAGCGGAATGCCGTCCTCCTCCATCAGCTCCACCCGCTCATAGAGGGCCAGCATGCTCTTGCCGGTAATGCTGCAGTCGATCTCCGCGGCGTAATCGCACGCGTACTGGGCAAAATCGTTGGGATCCATCTCTACCTGATAATCCTCGCTGCGCTCCGGCTCCTCCGGTTCTGTCTCTATATTGACCTCTCTGTCAGGATCGGAAACTTCCGTGAACACTTCTGGTCCTTCCTCTTCCGCGGTTTCTGCTTCATCAGCCGGCGCCGGCGAATAGCTGCTGATGACAGTCTCTGTCTCACCGTCGATCCGCACGAACGCTTCCAGCTGCTTTGCGTTGTTCTGATACAGATCCCCGATCTGGCGCGGATTATCAAGCAGGACCACCACCATACCGCTCACGTCCTCCGCGATCAGGCGGCTCAATTTCTCCAATTCCGAACCGGACAGGTCGCCCGCCTCATCCACGATCAGATCCCTCCCGGCAAGCATCGGAGCTACATTCTCAATGCCGCGGCTGTTCAGCTTTCCTCCGGCGATCTTAACTGTCTGGTTGTGGCTGTTATTCTGGATGTGATAGGCTTTCAGCCTCTCTATCGCCTTCTCCATACCTTTCTCAGGGGTACGGGTCTCGATGACCATGAAACGCGGTACGCTGTCCGCCCCGGCTTCCGCGGACGGTTCCTGCGCATACCGATCCGCCGCGCGGCTTTCTTCATCATCGCCGGCGACTGATTCGGCTTCGTTTTCTCCATCCGCCTCCTGCTCAAACCCGGCTTCCACAGAATCATCCTCCACGACCTGAGCTTCCTCCGCGCCGGGCTGAAGCGTCCGGGGCAGGGCCCGGTTAATATTGTACAGCTTCTTTGTCGGTCCGTCCGCGGCAGGTTCCTGCTCCGGCTCCCCGGCGATCCGCGACATCTCGCGGGCAAGCTCTTCTTCCGCGGCTGCCTGATGGAGATTGGCTACCAGTTCTTCATCCAGCGTCGAATGCCGGGACGGGCGGTCCGTCCGCACATATTCTTCCTCCGGTTCTTCGTCCCGGCCAGATCCGTCCGGGTCTTCTGCCGGCTGCCCATATCTTTCCGGTCCATCCGCAGAACGGCCGTATCCATCCTCTTCATCCGACCCGGCCTGCCCATGGCCGGCATATTCTGAAGCATATCCCTGCGGCGCGTTTATCTCTTCCCCGGCGTAACTGTCTCCTTCGACGCCGCCGTCATCTGTGTATCCGCCGTCCGCATACCCATTCTCTTCCTCATAGGATCCGTCCGCATATCCGCCATCGCCCTCGTAGGAGTCATCCGTGTACCCGTTCTCCTGCGCGTAGGAGCCGTCATCCGCGTACCCGTCCTCCTCCGCGTAGGAGCCGTTATCTGCGTAACCGTTTTCCTCCGCGTAGGAACCGTCCGCGTAACCTGCCTCTTCCGCATCGGCGCCGTCCGTGTAGCGGTCCTCCTCGTAGCGGCCGGCCTCCTGATAGTCGTGATCCGGGAACTGCATTTCCGTCGAGTACGCGCCTCCGGCGTTCCGCTCATCCTCATCGCCGAACACGTCCAGCCCGCCGTTTTCAAACTCCTGCTCGACCGCTTTATACTGGGCCTCGTATTTGTCCGGATGTTCCACAAGATCCTGCTGGTAATCGGAAAGCTCGGCATAGCGGGCCTTCAGATCCAACGCCTTATCGACATATTTTCCAAACGCGAACATCAGCGTGATCTTGTCACACATCTGCACGCACATCGCTTTCTCCCCCACAGAGGCGTACAGTTCCGCCAGCTCGTACATCCAGCGCTCGTCCAGCTCCGTGGAAACATATTTCTCCAGAGCCGCGATCAGCTGTCTGGAAGAAGCGCCTTTGGCCTTCAGGATCAGATACCGCAGCAGATTCTGCCTGGCATCCCCCGGCGCCACATCGACGAACTCCCGGTAATACTCCTCCGCCTCGCGGACATTGCCCTCGCGGAGCGCCAGCTCGGCCAGCTTGAACAGCAGCCGCTTGCCGATGGGCGCCCGCTCGTAAGCCTGCATCAGGATCTCCTTGGCTTCCTGATACTCCCCGTTCTTCTCATATACCTGGGAGATCATCGCCAGCAGGTTCGCGTTGCGGACCCGTCTCCAGTCTATCGTATCGGCGATCTTCATGGATGTGGTAAAATCGCCCTTTGTCACCAGTTTCTTGATCTGTTCAACTTTAATGTTAAACTCGTATTTGTCCATGGTATCCCTCTCCTGCCAACATTTTTCGCGGCGGTCACAGTTCGACGCGCCCTTCCAGCGCGCGAAGCAGAGTCACCTCATCGATGTTCTCCAGATCTCCTCCCACCGGAACGCCGCTCGCGATGCGGCTGACTTTAATTCCTGTCGGTTTTATCAGCTTGCTGATATACATCGCCGTGGTCTCTCCCTCAAGACTCGAATTCGTGGCGATGATCACCTCATTTACATCCCCCTGAAGACGCTGCATCAGCTCCTTCAGCTTGATATCGCCGGGGCCGATCCCCAGCATCGGGGAAATGGCGCCGTGAAGTACATGATATACTCCGTCATATTTGCCTGTCTTCTCGTAAGCCACATAGTCTCTCGGCGTCTCCACGACCATGATGGTCCTGTGGTCGCGCCCCGCGCTCTTACAGACAGGACACAGTTCCTGATCCGTCAGCGTGCAGCATTCCCTGCAATAGCGGATATTCTTCCGCGCCTCCGTCATAGAGGACGCCAGACGGTCCACCTGCTCCTCGGGCATGTTGATGATATGAAACGCAAGCCGCTGCGCCGATTTGGCGCCGATGCCGGGAAGCCTGGATAATTCTTCGATCAGTCTCGTGATCTGGCCGCTGTAGTATTCCATGGTTTAAAACGGGAACCCTCCGCCCATACCGGAGAGACTGCCGCCAAGGCCGCCGGTGAACTTGGACATGACGCTGGCGGAATCTTCCTCCATCTGGCGGAACGCCTCATTCGCCGCCGCCATGATCAGATCTTCAAGCATCTCCACATCGTCCGGATCCACCGCTTCCGGAGAGATCTTCACCGCGGTGATCTCCTTCCTGCCCGACACCGTCACGCTGACCGCGCCGCCGCCGGCCGCCGCCGTATATTCCTTGCTCTCCAGCTCCTTCGTCGTCTCCTCCATCTGACGCTGCATGCGCTGCGCCTGCTTCATCAGATTGTTCATGTTCCCCGGCATGCCGCCCGGGAATCCGCCGCGTTTCGCCATGGTTTCGTTCCTCCTGCCTCTTATTTGATCTATCGTCGGGGCCGCATCCCGCCGCGCCGGCGGCGGATGCGGATCCTGTTACTCATCCTCGACGGAAATATCCATATGGATATGCTCTTTCAATTCTTCATCGCTCACATAAACCGTATCGGTGCGCTCTCCGTTTCCCAAAAGCCTGGCTTTAAAATAAATGTCCCTGCCGTAAGCCGATCTCACATACTCCTCCAGCTGCCCCAGGACCGTGGGCCTTCGCCCAAACTCAAAGCTGCTCACGCTGGAAAATACGACCGTCAGACAGCTGTCGCCGCCCGGCTCCACGATCGTATCGCGGAAACTGGGCCTCACAGCGCCGCCCAGGGCGCGCACGATCTTGCCCCAGTCGTTTCGGATCAGCTGCAGGTCCTCAAGCTGGGCCCTGGGAAGCGTCACTTCCCGGGGCGGAGTGAACGCCTGCGCGCTCGCGCCGGATACCGCTCCGGCCGCCGCGCCGGCCGCCTGGGACATTCCCGGGAAGCCATCCCCGGCCGCAGGCACAGCTCCAGCCGCTCCCGTATAACCCGCCGCGGCCATAACCCCCGCGGCTCCCGAAGTTCCCTGCGGCGCGCCGCCGGCTGACAAACCGGCCGCGCCGGACAGATTCACCGGCACGCCCTCCTCCAGGGTCTCTTCGATCTTATTCAGCCGCTCAAGAATGGAATCATAGGTATGTTCCATCTGCGGTTTCGTCAGCCTGATAAACGCCAGTTCCACCAGCACCCGCTTCTGCGACGCGAAGCGCAGCTGATTGGACAGATCGGAGAATACCCGGATGTATCGCATCAGGGTCTCTCCGTCTGCCCTCCCCGCGTCGTCCTTAAGTGTCTGCAGGTTCTCTGAAGACATATCAACGATCTCTTCCGCGTTCTCCGCCGTCTGCGCCAGCAGGAGATTGCGCATGTACCAGATAAAGTCCGTCACAAACTGGGACAGCTCCCGGCCCTGGATCACCAGCTCTTCCAGCCGGCGGATGCACTCCGTCGTCCGTCCTTCCGTCACAACCCTGAACATCCGGCTGAAAACAGCGGTATCCACCGCGCCCAGCACGTCCAGCACATGGTCGTAGGTCAGCCGTTCCCCGTAATGGAACGCGACACACTGATCCAGAAGGCTTAACGCGTCGCGCATGGAACCGTCCGCCGCCCTCGCGATATACGAGAGGGCTTTCTCCTCTACGTCGATCTGCTCCGCCGCGGACAGTTCCGCGAGCCGGTCCGTGATCGTCGTGATCGGGATCCGTTTAAAATCATATCTCTGGCAGCGGGAAAGCACCGTGACCGGAATCCGGTGCACTTCCGTAGTCGCCAGGATGAAGATCACATAGGAAGGCGGCTCCTCCAACGTCTTGAGCAGCGCGTTGAAGGCGCCTGTGGAAAGCATATGAACCTCGTCGATGATATAGACCCGGTAGCGCCCCTCGGTAGGAGGATACTGCACCTGCTCCCGGATCTCCCGGATATTGTCAACGCCGTTGTTGGAGGCGGCGTCGATCTCCACCACATTCAGCGAAGCGCCCGCGGCGATATTTCTGCAGGTCTGACACTCGCCGCAGGGGCTGCCGTCCACCGGATGCTCACAGTTGACCGCCTTCGCATAGATCTTGGCAATAGTCGTCTTGCCGGTTCCGCGGGTTCCGCAGAACAGATACGCATGTCCGATACGCTGGGACAGTATTTGATTTTTCAATGTCGTCACAATATGGTCCTGGCCCTTTACGTCGTCAAACGAGGCCGGCCGCCATTTGCGGTACAGCGCGGTGTAGGACATGGTATCGGATCTCCTGTCAGTAGGATTATTTCATCTTCTCATCGCCGAAGCAGATGCCGATCATCTTCGCCTCGCGGATGATGGAACTCTTCGGATCGACGACCTTCAGCTTCCCGGCTACTTCCTTCAGCGGGATCTTGTCGATGTCGTTGTTCTTCACGCAGACCATGTAGCCGTATTCCTTCTGCTTGATCAGGTAAGCCGCCTCAGCGCCCAGCCTGGTGGAAAGCACACGGTCATAGGGGCAGGGCTCGCCGCCGCGCTGCATATGGCCCGGAACCGTCACGCGGATCTCCTGGCCGGTCATCTCGCCGATCTTAGCGCCGATCTCATAAGCGACTGACGGATAGACCGGGCCCTTGGCCTGCTTCTCTTTCAGCTCCTTCTTGGTCAGCTTGGCGTCTTCCTTGGAAATGGCGCCCTCCGCCACAGCCAGGATGGAGAAGCGTTTGCCCTGACGGTTGCGCTCCTTCAGCGCGTCCACGACGATATTGATATCATAGGGGATCTCCGGAAGCAGGATAATGTCCGCGCCGCCCGCGATGCCGGCGTGCAGGGTCGGCCAGCCGACCTTGTGGCCCATGATCTCCACGATGAAGACACGTCCGTGGGAGGACGCCGTCGTATGGATGCTGTCAATGGCGTTGGTCGCCACGTTCACGGCGCTCTGGAAGCCGAACGTCATCTCTGTGCCCCACAGATCGTTGTCAATGGTCTTCGGCAGGGCGATGATGTTCAGTCCCTCTTCCCGCAGCAGGTTCGCCGTCTTCTGGCTTCCGTTGCCGCCGAGGACCACCAGGCACTCCAGACGGAGCTTGCGGTAGGTCTGCTTCATGGACTCCACCTTGTCCAGGCCGTTCTCATCCGGCTCCCGCATCAGCTTGAACGGCTGACGGGAGGTTCCCAGCATCGTGCCGCCCTGGGTGAGAATACCGGAGAAATCCCGCGGTTTCAGGATCCGATAGTCCGTGTAGATCAGGCCCTTGTAGCCGTCCTCAAAACCGATGATCTCCACTTCATTGTCGTACATGTTGTACAACGCCTTCGCCACGCCGCGCATCGTCGCGTTCAGGGCCTGGCAGTCGCCGCCGCTGGTAAGCATTCCAACTCTAATCATGTCCTTAAATCCCCTTTCTCTCATAAGATAGTGTCATGTCGTTACAATGACCCCATTGTGTTATTATAATACAAAGGAGAAAATGGGACAAGGGGGGAATTGAGAAATTATGAATTTATATGGTCGGTCCGGATTACGGAAAAAAGAGACGCGGAACACGCGGCAAACCTGTCTGTCTGCGTGTTTCGCGTCTCTGTCGCGTCAGTCTGTCTGAACTTTTCATTAAAATTCCGTGCGTCTCACTTTGAACAGCTGCCACAGACGTTACCTGCGCAGTTAGCTCGGCCCAGGCTGCCTCGCGGCACACAGAGTGATCCGCTTAGTGCTGCTGCATTCCTGCCCTGACACGGTTCACGAAGCTCTGTTGCGCAAGACCCGGACGTCATCACCACTTACGCAGGGCAGCTCCACAACAGACTGCCCGGGGTGAGACATCACCCCTGCTAGAGCGGATTGCAGGTACAGGGCACCGCTATCTCCCCGGCTGCACGGAAAGGTTATGACGTGATCGATCTTCCCCGGCCCGGTCCGCCGGCTGACTCTGAGTCCGATATCAGCGGCCGGTTCCGGATCCGGCAAGATTCAGTATAGCGGGTTCGCGCCGATTTGTCAAGGCAGGGATTGCCCTGAGCGCACGCGGCGCGTGCGGCGGCGCGGCGCAACCGCGCGCAGTCATCATCCCAGCGCCGTCTTCTGCGCGACCACGCTCTCCTTCTCATAGCAGGCAAACGCGTCGTCCACCAGCTTCTTGTCGGGCTTGGGCGTCAGCCAGCTTACCACCGGAACGATGACGAGGCCGGCCAGCATCGCGATGGAGCCGCAGTTGATCGGCGACTTCATGATCGCCGGGAAAATTCCGGGAACCAGCATATTTAACAGCATGATGCCGGAACCGAAGATGAAGCAGGCCCAGCAGGACGCCTTCGTGGTCTTCTTCCAGTACAGTGAGTACATGAACGGCGCCAGGAAAGAACCGGCCAGAGCGCCCCAGGAAATACCCATCAGCTGGGCGATAAAGGTCACGGAGCTCTTGTACTGGATCAGCGCGATGATCGCGGAGATCGCGATGAAGACCACGATCAGGCCGCGGATGAAGAGCACCTGTTTCTTGTCGTCCATTTCCTTGATGACCAGTCCTTTCAGGAAATCGATGGTCAGCGTGGAGCTGGAGGCGATCACCAGGGAGGACAGGGTGGACATGGACGCCGACAGCACCAGGATCACCACCAGGGCGATCAGCGCCGGGCTTAAGTTCTGAAGCATGGTCGGGATCACGGAGTCGTAACCGTTGGCCGCGATGTCGATCTGGTCGGAGAACAGACGTCCGAAGCCGCCCAGGAAATAACATCCGCCGGCCACGACCAGCGCGAACAGCGTGGAAATGATCGTGCCTTTCTTGATGGCCTCCTCATTCTTGATGGCGTAGAATTTCTGTACCATCTGGGGCAGGCCCCAGGTTCCCAGGGATGTCAGGATCACAACGAACATCAGGTTCAGCGGATCCGGGCCCAGGAAGGAATTGAACACACCGGGCGTCTCGGACACAGTCGGATCGGAGACCTTCGCCAGTCCGTCCATGGCCGCCATCAGGCCGCCCTTGCTGCCGATGACAGCCGCGATGACCGCGGAGATGCCGATCAGCATGATGATGCCCTGAATGAAATCGTTGATCGCGGTAGCCATGTAGCCGCCGGCGATGACGTAGACCGCGGTCAGCACCGCCATCAGGATGATGCAGACCGAATAATCGATGTCAAACGCCATACCGAACAGACGGGACAGGCCGTTGTACAGCGACGCCGTGTACGGGATCAGGAAAATGAAAATGATCGCCGACGACACGATCTTAAGCGCCTGGCTGTCGAACCTCCGCCCGAAGAACTGCGGCATTGTGGCGGAATCCAGATGCTGGGTCATGATGCGGGTCCTGCGGCCCAGGATGACCCATGCCAGGAGCGAACCGATGATCGCGTTGCCGATGCCGGCCCATGTGGCGGCGATGCCGTATTTCCAGCCGAACTGGCCGGCGTAGCCGACGAAGACGACCGCCGAGAAATAGGACGTACCGTATGCGAAAGCGGTCAGCCACGGACCGACGGAGCGTCCGCCCAGAACGAAGCCGTTCACATCGGTGGCGTGTTTGCGGCAGTAAAGGCCGATACCGACCATGACTGCAAAGTAAACGATAAGTGCGAGAAGTTTCATGTTGATTTCTCCTTTTTCCTTGATAGGTAAAATGGTTCTCACGGTTTGACTTTAGCGATTAAAAGCGATAGCAGTCAAAACCACTGATACTTTAACACATAAAATCGAAAAAGTCGATCCGTCAGCTCCGATTCTGCTGCGCCACCAGATATTCCGCTCCGTATTTCTTGCGCAAAGCCGGTTTCTCGATCTTGCCGGTTGCATTTCTGGGCACCTCGGCGAAAATGATCTTCTTCGGCCTCTTGTACCGCGGCAGGCCCTTGCAGAATTCCTCGATCTCCTCCTCGGTACATTCCATGCCTTCCTTGATGGAAATGATCGCGCCGGTGATCTCGCCAAGCCGCTTATCCGGCAGGCCGATGACGGCCACATCCTTCACTTTCTCGTAGGCGCTCAGGAAATTCTCGATCTGCACCGGGTAAATATTCTCGCCGCCGGAGACGATCACGTCCTTCTTCCGGTCTACCAGGAAAATGAAGCCGTCCTCGTCCTGCATGGCCATATCGCCGGTGTAGAGCCAGCCGTCCTTCAGCGTCTCCGCCGTGGCCACGGGATCATTATAATAACAGGTCATGACGCCGGGACCCTTGACGCAGAGCTCGCCGACAGCTCCCTGCTCCACCTCGGCTCCGTTTTCGTCAACGATCTTGCAGCTCCAGCGATAGCCGGGGATGCCGATTGCGCCGACCTTGTGGATGTTCTCCATCCCCAGGTGGACGCATCCGGGACCGGTGGACTCGGACAGGCCGTAGTTGGTGTCATACTGATGGTTCGGGAAATATTCCTTCCAGCGCTTGATCAGGGACGGCGGCACCGGCTGCGCGCCGATATGCATCAGCCTCCATTGATCCAGCTGGTAATCTTCTAATTTAATATCGCCGCGGTCCAGAGCGTCGACGATGTCCTGGGCCCAGGGTACCAGCAGCCAGACGATCGTGCAGTGTTCCTTGCTCACCGCGTCCAGAATGATCTCCGGCGTCGTGCCGGTCAGAAGCACGGCCCTGCTGCCCGCGCACAGGCTGCCCATCCAGTGGAACTTGGCGCCGGTGTGATATAACGGCGGAATGCAAAGGAACACGTCGTCCCGGCCGGTCGCGTGATGCTTCTGCTCCATCTGCGCCGCCTGCATCAGGCTCTCATGGTTGTGCAGGATCGCCTTCGGAAATCCGGTCGTGCCCGACGAGAAATAGATCGCCGCGTCGTCCTCGTCCTCCAGACGAATTAACGGCGGCTGGCTGGAGCAGTCCGCCACCAGCTCCCGGTAGCTCTCCGCAAATGTGGGACAGCCGTCGCCCACGTAGATCAGCAGGCGGCCTTTGCTCAGATCCTCCTCGATACTCTCGATACGTCCGATGAACTGGGGCCCGAAGAACAGGATATGTACCTCAGCCAGATCGGCGCAGTACTTGATCTCGTCCGCCGAGAACCGGAAATTGAACGGCACCGCGATGGCTCCGGTCTTCAGGATCCCGAAATAGATCGGCAGCCACTCCAGGCAGTTGAACATCAGGATCGCGACCCGGTCTCCCTTGCGGATCCCGCGGCTTATAAGCATATTGGCGACCCGGTTCGCCTTCTCGTCGAAAATGCTCCAGCTGATCTGACGGCGGTAGGGCACCGGAGACGTCTGCTGGACCAGATCATATTCCTTCCATGTAGTCTTGCGCTTGTCAGCCATCGTCGGATTCAGCTCTACCAGGGCGATCTCATCGCCATAGAGCTTGTGATTGCGCTCCAATAAGTCTGTCACTGGCATATGGGGTACTTCCTCCCTTTAAATTTTGTGTAAAATGCGGCCGCGCGCTTCAGCGATTTTATGCTTTATGCGTTTTATGTACTAAAGCGGCCTTTATAAAATACCATAGATTCGCGCAGTTGTCAACTGCGGAACGAAACTTCTGAGAATTGCGGGGATGCAGCGTGGATGCGGGGATAGACGGCCAGGGAATCGCGAGTTCGAATCGCAGGAAACGCACGGTCGACGGGCCTGCCGCAGGGATGGAACAGCTGATAAAACGCATGAACGAAGCGCCTGCCGCAGGGATGGAACAGCTGATAAACGCGCGAACGAAGCGCCTGCCGCAGAAGAGCCCCGCGCTGCGCAGGGCCGGTAACCGGCGGTGCAGCGTGGGGCTCTCTTCAGAAAAATATTCATTAACAGTTAATGATTGTGCGCTGGGTCCGACGTAATCGGCAGCGCGGCGGGAATCTTTTAAAGAGTAAGTTCAATACTGCCGATGACGCAAATCCTGCCGCGACCGTGGTCTCTCCTTACGGGCCGGTGATACGGACGCCGTTTGTAGTCGTTGTTTTGGTAACAGAATCAATCTTCATTACCACTCTGACACGATAATCATATCCCGTCGGATATCCGTAAAGCACATCATCATACACACCTTCGCTGGTATTATAATATGTTTCCACAATCGGATCTGGGTCTGCATCATACCATCCAAAGGAATTTCCCCGCTGTTCATATCTTTGAAGCGTTATCTTTAATTCAATCCACGGAACTTCCTGATACATCAGCGCCTCAGCATATATACCAATACCTCCATCCCCAATATTAGACACCGAGGCCAGTAAACTGGAAAATATCTCTCCTTCTTCGGCAGTCACTACTGCCTCTGATTTCCCGCCACTCACTAAAACAATATTGTTATCCGCCTTTGCAAACACATTTGAGTACAGTAACATTGACAACAATATTGTCATTCCTACAATTCGTCTAGCTTTTTTTCTCATACCATCTTCTCCTTTCCACTAGTTCTCCCAATACTTTAAGTTTTCAACCATTTTTACAAATTCATCTTCTTCAATTTGAACACTCAAATAATAAACAAACTGATCTTCCAAAAGCCGTGTGCCGAACTCGTATCGTCCATCTTCCAATGAATTACGATAAATCCATATTTCCTTTTCAAAAAACGGATTATAGACTTGTTTGTATTGTTCCATATCCGAGAAATAGCTTGTCGAGTTAGCAGTGCCCTTGGTAAACTGTCCAAAATACGCAAATCCTTCATTGTAAAAAAATTTAATTCTCGCAAAACCATTTTCATATATCTCGCAATTTTCACACACCATTCCTTCTGGGATATAGCCTAACTCCAGGACACGGATACCTAGTTCATCCCGTATCCTTCTATATGCTGTAATAAGTACTGCATTCCGGCTCTTATTCTCAACATTATCCAAGACAACTTCCTGATCACTTATGTTCTGAGCTCCGTACTCATACAGCCTGTCCGCCACAGCCTTCACCCCCGGCCATAAGGCGACCGCGGAGATCACCGCCAATGACGCAAGCGCGCCTGCGACGCGCCATCTTCTCAGGAATGGCTTTGCACTGCCCCGCATCTCCCCCTTCTCCTGTTCGGTCCGCGCCGATGGATCTTCCCCCGCGGCCGCGGTCCCGGCCCGATCCGCAGTCTTCGCAGCGTTCTGTGCTTCCGCTCTGGCCAGAATCCTTTCGAATTCCCCCTCCGGCTCCGGGCGCGCGGTATCCGGCGTCTGCAGGGCAGCCGCTTTATCGTACTCCGCCTCCAGCTGCTCTTCGCTCACGCCAAAAGCTGCCTTCACCGCGTCGTCTATCCATTTGTTCTGCTCCCGCCCCATTCTTCTCACCGAACTACCTCTTTACTGCGAAATTCCCCCTTGGGGGTTGACATTTCGGATCGATTGCTTAGTATAATACTATATGTATCCGTTGAACCTCCCACATGCCGCGACGGTGGGCGGTCACACGGCAAGCCGGTTCTGCGCGCCCCGCGAACCTGTATCACACGGGTCTGCGCACCGCACCCATCCACGCATATCGGAGGCAGCAACCATGAAGAAAATCATCCTGACCGGCGGCGGCACCGCCGGACATGTAACTCCTAATCTCGCGCTGATCCCGTCCCTCAAAGAGCACGGATACGAGATCCGCTACATCGGCTCTTATGAAGGAATTGAAAAGAAACTGATCGAAGACGCCGGCATCCCCTATGACGGCATCTCCTCCGGTAAGCTTCGCCGGTATTTCGACCTGAAGAACTTCTCCGATCCCTTCCGCGTCATCAAAGGCTATCGGGAAGCTCTTAAGCTGCTGAAAACATACAAGCCGGATGTCATATTCTCCAAGGGCGGCTTTGTGGCTGTCCCCGTAGTTCTGGCCGCCAGACGCCGGCATATCCCCACGGTCATCCATGAATCGGATATGACGCCGGGCCTGGCCAACAAACTGTGCATCCCTTCCGCCCGGAAAATCTGCTGTAATTTCCCGGAGACACTTTCCTATCTTCCCCGGGAAAAGGCTGTTCTTACCGGTTCTCCCATCCGACAGGAGCTTCTGGAAGGCGACCGCCTGACAGGACTGGAATACGCCCATCTCTCCGAAGAGAAACCGGTCATCATGGTCATCGGAGGAAGTCTGGGCGCGGTCGCGATCAACGACGCCATCCGAAAGCTGCTGCCGCGGCTTCTGACCAAATACCAGGTGATCCATATCTGCGGAAAGAACCACCTCGACGAATCGCTGAACGGAACCAGCGGGTATGTCCAGTATGAGTACGTGGACGCTCCCCTCAGGCACCTGTTCGCCGCGGCAGATCTGGTAGTCTCCCGCGCAGGCGCCAATGCCATCAGCGAGATCCTGGCGCTGCGCAAGCCCAATGTACTGATTCCTCTGTCAGCCGCCGCAAGCCGCGGAGACCAGATCCTGAATGCCGGATCATTTGCCAGACAGGGTTTCAGCACCGTACTGGAGGAAGAGGCCATGACCGGAGATACTTTGTGGCAGGCCATCAGCGATACCTTCCAGAAGCGCGAAGAGTTCATTCACCATATGGAAAACAGCCCTCTCAACAACGCGATCAGCACGATCGTCGGACTGATCGAGGAATGCGCGGCAGGATGATCCTGCCGCCTGCTTTCCTCACTCTGCCACGCCGTCGGCTTCCATCCTCTGCGCCCGAACATTGCACATCAGCGCGTCCGTTCCCAGAACAGCACCCAGCTGCTGCGGAAGGATATTTTTGCGGGAATTCTTAACGCCCTTTGGTCTTCCCCGTTTCTTCGGTCCGGTTATCTCCGGATGCTCCAGCCATTCCCGCAGGTGCTTCCGTATCCTGCATATCCTCATTCTGCACGTATCTTTTGATATATGCAGAAGTTCACAGACTTCTTCGAAAGGCCGGCCCTCCACCATGTATAAAACCACCACATCCTGCATCTCACGGCTTAAGGACATGACGCCTTTGCGAAGCCGCTCCAGACTCTCCTGGGCAATGAGGCGTCCGCATACGTCTTCTCTTCCAAAATCATACAAAAACGGCTCGCCTCTGTCCTGTAGCAGCTCCTCCAGACTTAACACCGGCGGACGACGGTTGACTTTCCTGTAGTAATCGCAGCACCGATTACGCAGGATAGCCATCAGATTCGCCTTTATCATTCGTTCATCCCAGGAAGAGGCATCTTCCAGATACGCGGATGCAAACGCAACATATGTATCCTGCACCGCGTCGGCCGCCTCCTCCCGCGGAAGCCCTTTTGCCAGGGCTATATTGTAAAGAACACTCTGATGCTTTTCATACAATGTGTGCAACAACTCTCTCTGCTCCTGTTGCATCACTTAATCACCTCATAACTTCATCTTTACTGCCTCAACGATCTGCGCCTTGTCCGCATCGTTTAACTCGCCCGGTTCCCAGGCCACGATCTTCGGACCGCCTTCATAGCGCGGAATGATATGCACATGAAAATGTCTCACCGTCTGTCCGGCTGCCTCACCATTATTCTGGACAACATTAAATCCCGCGCAGCCCAGCGCTTTCATCATGGCGGAGCCGATCTTTCTGGCCAGCGGCATAACCTTTGCGCCTACCGCGTCATCCAGTTCGCACAGATCGGCGTAATGCTCCTTCGGAAGTATCAGCGCGTGCCCCCGGGACGCAGGCCCCAGGTCAAGTATCACCCGAAAATCCCCATCCTCCCAGAGGGTTGCCGACGGAATCTGTCCGGCCGCTATCTTACAGAAAATGCAATCATCTTTCATGAGCTCTCTTTCCTCCTGCTATGATTAATAATTATAATAGTTACCTGTCGGTTTCCGATACAGGATAAACCCCATGATAATACCAATCACCAATCCGGCTATGTGCGCGATATTATTCACGCCGGTACTGGTAAACCCGAAATACAGCGCCAGGACCGCCATCACCGCCAGCTGCCTGGTGCTCAGATCTTCCAGCCTGCCGCGGTTAACTCCCACCGCGTACAGCAGTCCTCCGATCACTCCGAAGACCGCTCCCGACGCGCCGGCCGAAACCGAGATCTGCGCGCTCCGCATATCGAACCACAGCGATACCGCATTCGCCCCGATACCGCACGCCAGATACAGGATCAGATACTTCACTGCGCCCAGCGCTCTCTCCAGATTATCGCCAAGCACATATAAAATGAGCATATTATTAATAATATGGCTGATACCGAAATGCATGAATACCGCAGTCAGGAGTCTCCAATACTCTCCATCAAGAACCGCCGGCAGAAACATTGCTCCGTGCTCTATCATAAACACGCTGTTCTCTGTATCTCCAACGATCTCCAGGTACGCGAAATACATGAAATTCACTGCGATTATCGTAAGGTTGACACAGGCCATCCTGCGGTTCCTGTTATACGGCATATATCTGCTCCTTACTGTTCCTTCATTCTGTCTGAAGTATATCATATATTCATGCATTTGTTAAGAATATTTATAAAAACTGGAAATGTAAATCTGCCAGATCTACATGATCGCCGACGTTCAGCGGTACCGTCTCATTCGCCTGGAGAACACGGCCATTGACGGTCGAACCGTTGGTAGAATTAAGATCCGTCAGCCAGTATGCATCCCCCTTTCGGTCAATGCGGACATGCAGACGGCTGATCGTATCATGCTGAAGGATATAATCTGCCAGATTTTCCTGCTTGCCGATCAAAAAAGGATAATATGATACCGGTATCGTTTCCTCTGTTCCGGCTTCGCCGGCCAAACGCCGGATATCCGTCTGGGCCGGACGGCTCCAGAGCAGAGTCGTATGGGAAGGATCCTCCGCAGCCGGACCGGGCTCCGATCCCGGACGCGCGCCTGCGGCGGTTTCCGGACAATGCCGCTCCGTCCCTGCAGATGCTCCCAAAGGCCTGGCAGATTCCGCAGGATCAGGCTGCTCCTGTTCATCCGCGAATACCATCTCCCAGGTCTCCCGCTCATTAACGGACGCCGCGCCCCTGCGGCCAGGAGCGAGTATTCTCCCTCCGTCCGCCCGTTCGCTTTCCCGGCGGTCCGCCAATATACGCCATGCCGCGCACACGGCGGCCAGAACCAGCGCAGCTCCGATCACAGGCGCCCCATAACCCGCGAGTCCCGCCATCCCTCTCCAGAGCCACAGCACCAGGGCGGCCAGCAGAGGGATCAGCCCATATACCAGAAGCTTTTTCCGGGGCCGCGGGGATCCCCGCGGTTCTGCCCTGTGAAGCACTTCACGGTAAGCGGCGTCCGGCCTGATATCTCCGTCTTCCCGGGGATCATCTTCCGGTTCTGTCTGTATTCTCTCAGACTTTTCATCTTCATTCCTATACTCCAAATTCGGGTAATTCTCTTTCATCAGCCAGCGCAGCAGATTGTCCAATCCGTAGTTTTCTTTCAGGCTCTCCTGATAAAGGCCATAAATCAGCACGACCGCCTCCTTATCCTGGTGATCTGTCCTTCCCAGAAGGAACTGCAGAAATCTGCTGAATTCTTGCGGGAAATCTCCCTGTCTGCCGGGCAGCAGGCAAAGCCCCGGCAGAAACTCATCCGGATCCACATAGATATAGTCCGCGTCAAGCAGCACCAGTCTTTCTGAAAGCAGATAATCTTCCATCCGCGCCAGAGTCTGCGCGATCCCCAAAAGCAGCCGCCGTATCTGCGGCGCTGAGATGCTTGTCCGGTCAAGCAGCCGTGAAAGCGGCTGCTTCGAAGAAATCTCATAGCAGAACCACAGGCGGTCATTCTCCCGGCGAACACGGAATTTCAACAGGCCGTCTATCGTATTGGCCGCCAGCATCCTGGCCTCAAACCCATGTTCCAGTTCCTCCGCCGCGCCGATCATCAGATAATTCTGCTTCATTTCCCGGCGAAAGCTGATCTCCAGCGGCTTATTCTCCTCCATCTCCATCACCTCCTTCTGCCACGGCCCCCTCGCTGGTTTCTGCCCGCCCGGTCAGACCGTCAAAAACGGTAAGCATCCGCATCATCTGCTCCGGCTCCCGAAGCTGTACCGTAATCTCTTTCTTCCAGTCCTCCCCATATGCGCTTCCGCTGACCTGTCCCGCGTCTCTCTCGGCCTGCCCGGTCCATGCGCCGGAAGAAAAGTCCCAATCCGTCTCGTCTTCACGGCACCGCAGCATCTCCACCGTATGGTGCAGCTTCATAATGCCGGTCTCCTGACGGCACCGGCCGTACGCCGTCCGGATCAGCATGGCCAGCGACAGCAATACCATCGCCATAACACAGGAGGCCTCAACGGTATAAGAAGCGCAGGCCGCCGGACCGCCGCATCTCCCGCGGCCATACCGCTTGAACAGATGCGCCGCGGTCAATGACCTGCCGCTCCTAACTGCCGGCATACCAGCCATACCCCGGGAAGCCAGATACACGTCAGAAACGGAACCGTATCCCCCGCGCAGGTATCCGCCCGCCATCGGGAGCGGAGCAGGATCCCCATGCTCCAGACACCGCTTACTCCCAGTCCCATCAAAAACAATGCCGCCGTCTCCGAAAAGCGCAGATAACAGGCCGTCAGCAGGAAAAACAGGCCGTCTCCTTCTCCCAGCGCGCCTCGAGTCGCTTTCGACAGCAAGAGCATAACTGCGCCGACAGCCGCCGCGATCAGATGATCTCCAATCCCGCTCATTACCGCGTACACCGCTCCGGGAACCAGCCATACTCCCAGAATCCAGTACGGAAATTCCCTCCTTCTGAGATCCTCCCATGCCGCAAGCGTCAGCCCCAACAGCCAAAACCATCGCATCTTACACCTCCCGTATCGTAATCAGACCGCCCTATCCGCCGGAGCAATAGGAACAGGCTCCCAGATACTCTACCTCCGAAAGCCGGACCGCCCGCACATAGGCAAGAATCGCCGAGCAGGTCCTGCTGCTGTGATAATGCTCGCCTGACGCCATGATATAGACCGTACCGGATGCAGAACCTCCGCACCGGGCACACGGAGTATACCTGCCGCCGCTGTCATTGCGGCAGCTTTCAACCTGCTCTATGGACACCGCTGACAGCCGGTTGGAAAGATAATGGCACGAAGCGCTGATATGATAGCGCGTACTGCCGCGGCCCACATAGACGATCGGGTCGTCCTCCTCATCACCGGCCCCGGAGCCGTCCCCGCCTCCGTCCCGGCCCACCCACGCGCGCAGATAACACCGGTTTGTCCTCTCCACCGCGTCAAGACCGAACAGGGAAAACGGAAGTTTCATCCGATAAGACGCTACCAGATCGATCGTTTCCCCGTCCTCCAGAAGAGAAGAGCCTGCCAGGGACAGACCCTGAACCGGCAGATCCCCCAACCGTCCGCGGACAGCTGCCTCCGCATAGGTTATCGATAAAAGCTCCGTGGGCAGCTCCTCCGCATCGACGGACAGACACGCCGCCTGACTGATCTCCCCGCCAACCGCCATCACGATCGCCTGCATCTGCCTTTCCACATCCAGAATCCGAAACGGCATCATCAGAAGGAGCCCGGCAAACAGAAACAGCGGCAGCACCAGCGCTGCCTCCACCGTCATGCTGGCGGAGGCGGAAAAGGATACCCTTTTCCTGCCCGCAAAAAACTTCCTTGGGATTCGTACTTGGAGAGTCTTTACATCAAAAGGTAGTTTGATTTTATGAAATTCCGCAGCTTTCAGTCGTTCGTATTTAAAAGGAAAGGGAGAACCAGCCTGAATATGCGCGGTACAGAAAAAGGGCATCCTTTTCCACCTCCTCTCTTTATGATCTCGTGACGCGGCAAGCGCACTGCCGCGCTCTGTTTCGGCATGCCGGCGCAATACTCAGTACGCCCGCTCCGCGGGCGCTTCCAGCGGATATCCGCCGGTCTGCCCGACAATGTTTTCCACAAACGGGAGGCTGAAAAAGACATGTTTTCCACCGGCCTTCCCGCAAACATCCACACGGTATGCGCATTTCTCCACGGAAAAGCCAGCCTCCTCCCGCTCTATATTCATTTCCATTATATCCAGCATCCTAAGCTGCAGATCCTGATGATCCGTCAGAAACAGCAGCAGCTTAAGATAGGACTCATATGTAAACCCTGTTCCTTCCTCCTCTGTCTCCGGGCAGGCCTTCTCCTCGCCCATGCTGAGAAGTCCCTCCAATGACAGCTTCCAGTCTTCGCGGCTTTTCCAGAGCGGCACGCGTCCGCCTGACAAAAGGGTGCGGAGATCCGTCACAGCTTCCCCGGTCGCCCATACTCCCATAATAAAGCAGGCCGTGATCTCTGTCAGCGGCGCAAGCCCGGCTGCCCCCACGATCATAACCGCCAGACTGTGCGCCTCTTCCCGTTTAGCCGGATCCGACAGAATATGGATCAGATTCAGGCCCTGACGTACCAGAAGCAGCTGAGTTACCGTCTTCTCCAGATTCCTGCGGTCACTGTCTTCCGCCTGCAGAAGATACTCCATTTCGTATTGTACCGGTTTTTTCTCATCACTCAGCGCATTCGTAAAAAAGCGGCCGCAGTACTCATGAAGCAGTACCCGCTCTAAAGGCCCCGGCGCCGTCAGACTGCCCCTCTCTGCGCTTTCGGAAAGCAGACTGTCCGGCAGGCAGCCGGAAGAGACCTGCATTTCGGACGGCAGAACCAATTCCAAAAGCCCATTCTCGGCCAGGCTCTTCACCTGATCCAGAAATCCCCGTTTCTGATCGTCGCCTTTGGCATACTCCGCCCGCTCCGCGCAGCGGGTACGGCTGCTCCACATGGCCGCGGCCGCAGCCAGGGACAATTCTTCCCGCTCTTTGGCCGCGCCGCCCGACGCGGCAATGCTGCCGCCTTCCTCCGCCTGCTCCGGCATCTCTTCTTCCCACGCTTCCCGCGCCTTCCACGCCTCTTCCGCCTCGCTTACCAGCGCTTCCGTCTGCTCCAGAAGCGCCAGGTTCTCTCTGCCGGCCTCCAGCTGTCCCAGGATCTCCTGCCGCCGAGCGCCGTCTTCACTCAGATACGCGTCATACGGATCCATCTGCTCCTCAAAAAGCTTCGCCCGATCTTCCTGGAAAAGCGCCTCCGTCTCCGCAATCCGTTTTCGCGTGTCCGCCAGCTTCTCCGCCAGGCGCGCGGCCTGCTTCTCATACTGCTCGACCAGTCCGTCCATCCGTCCGGCTTCACGGCGGAATTTCCCAGCGCTTTTACGGAATCCATCCGCGTCGTCCCCGGCCAGCCTCCCGGCGATCTCTTCCGCGTATTCCTCCTGCTGTGCCGCACACTCCGCAATTTTCTCCACCGCTTTCTCCAGCTTTCTGACCTCACGCTCCTGTCCGTCATAAACATCCGCCAGTTCTCCGGCGCCCGCCGCCTCCTGAATATCCTTCAGGAATTGTCCGCCGTCATCCGGCCGGATCTCCAGACCGCTCCATACGCCGTACTTCATATAATCAAGGATCTCCTCTGTCAGATGGTCGCCGCCCTGATCCGCGAGATCCTCACAGCTGCCGATCTCTATCCCGTCAAGCTCAGCGGGGTACCAGTTGTCCACTTCCAGATACCGCGACACGTATGAAGCAAGAATTCCCGCAAGTTCTTCCTCCGACTCATAAGGAAGCCCGAGAATCCGGTACCGCCGCCACAGCTCTCTGTCATACCGGCTGAACAGACTGTCCAGCGCGCCTCCCATGGCCGTCTGAAAATAATACCGCGACCCCTCCATCCTGGCAGACTCGACCATTACGCAGATAAGCGCGGCCACACAGAGGAGGCAGAGGCTCAAAAACACTGTGATCTCCCCCCGTTTTCTCATCGTCCCATGCCTCCTTTCCGCTTTCGGTTCTATACCGTCCGGTCAGTAAACTTCCTTGGCCTTGCTGTTGATCTGCTTAAAAATCGATTCGAGAAGCGTTGTGATCTGTTTCTTGAATATGATCACCAGACCGATAAGTACCACAAGGATCAGTACGACCTCGATCGTACCCAATCCGCTGTCATCTTTCAGAAACGCATTCCATTCATCCCGTATTTTCATCAGTTTTGTCCTCCTTTCCATCCGGCTTTCCATGCGGCGCCGCACAGCCGTCCGACCCGCATCCGCCGCGCTTTCTCCGTCGTTCTACTGCATCGACATCATGGCCGGAACAATAATAAGTACCATAACTACCACAAGCAGAAGCATTAGCGGCAGAAGAAGCTTTGTTCCCGCCTCTTCACCCAGCCTGCGGGCCACCGTCTTCTGCTGTTCCCAGGCAGACGCCATCTCCTGCTCAAGAAGCTGCGTCAGGTTCTTCGTTCCGGTCCTCCGGTTCTGTTCCAGCAGACTGCTCAGCTTCAGATACGGCTGCAGACGGCATCTCTGCCCGAACTGCGCGATTGCCCGGCCCTCCGGAACCCCGCACTGCATCTGTGCCTGCGCGGCCGCCATCTCCTCATAAGCCGGACGCATTTCCGTGCGCCCGTCCATCCGGCGTTCTTCATAATTCTCGACGATCCGCGCCCAGGCATGGGACACCGTAAGCCCCGCGCTCACAAAAACCATCAGCTGATAAACTACATCCGCGTAATCCAGCATCAGAAGCTGCTGCCGCTTTTTCCGTTCTTCGTCCCCCTTTGTCCGTTCCCTCGCATAGAAAAGTCCTGCCAGAAGAATCCCCAGAAGCGGAATAAGCCTGTAATCTTCCTCGTCCCGGCGGTAATGAAGCGGTCTTCCTTCCCAGCTGTCGGGAAGCTTCACCGCCGCTTCCGTAAGCGAATTGCCGCTCTCCAGAAGAATCTTTTCCCGCAGGGCCTCAGCCAGCCGTTCCTCCTCTGTCAGCGTCTTGGGAAACACCGTCACCGCGTAGGTGCGCGCCGCCTGGTGTACGCCGTCGCTCAGCTCCGCCGTCAGCCAAACGCCCGCCCCCTGCGCGGGACAGTCCTCCGCCTGGATCATTCCGTAAGAATCCAGGATCTCCGGCGCGTCGCTGTACCAGTTGGCCGTTACGCTTCCCTGCCGGAAAGAATCCGGCAGAGAGAGGTCCGTTTCCACATGCGACAGACTCTCATTCCCGCCGCGTATCTGATCCGGCAGGCCATCCAGAATCTCTTCAAATATCTGTTCTGCCTCCTGATCCGAGTACTGGCGCGCCGGGATCTCCACCCGGCATTCGACCGGTTCCTCTCCCAGACCTTCTACCTGGAATTCATAGGCCGTTGCTCCTTCCCCATAATCTCCCCGCTCCAGATAACCGCCGGCCACGCCGTCCGTCTGCCCTCCGCTCAGGACAGCCGCACCGTAGAGCAGGAACCCGCCCGCGACGCACAGGATCTGCACCTTCCATTTACTCCACACTTCCCCGATCTTCATTCTTCACCCCCCGCCCGCCGCCGGTCTCCGCTTTCGCCTTACTCCGCCGTGATATCCAAGCTTTCGCCTTACGCTGCCGTGATATCCGGGCTTTCGCCTTACTCCGCTGCGATACTCGGTTTTTCGCCTTACCCCGCCGTGATATCCAGAATCCGCCCCGCCAGCCAGCATGCCAGAATGTAGACCGCCAGACACGCCGTCATAATGATCCGCCCCATGGCAGTCGTATACATTACTTCAAAAAAGCCCGGCGACGTACCGTCGATATACAGGATCATCAGAAGCGGCATAGCATTCATCACCTTCTGCTCGTATTGCCTGGACGCCGTCAGCGTCCGGATCTCCTCCTTCACCTGATATCGGTCATCCATAACCTGAACCGTATGCTGTATGATCGGAACCAGCCTGCCTCCGCTCCGTTTGGCGATCCGGAATATCCGCGCAAAATGATCCACCTCTTCCAGACCGCTCCGTTTTGCGAAATCATCCATAAGCTCCTCTATCGGCCGGTTCATATTCATCTGCTGTACCATATAAGCCAGTTCACGGCACATCATCCCGTTCCTGCCGTACATCAGCTCCAGCTCTTTTCCGGAGGAAGCGACCGCATTCTCCACGGACAGGCCTGCGGCAAGGGACGCGGAAATGATCTGAATCGCCTCCTTGAACTGGATCTCCAACTGCCGAAGCCTCTTTTCCCGCCACATCCCGCGCAGATACGCGGGAACATAGATCTCAGCCGGAACCAGCAGCAGTAAAAATACGATCCAGCTGCGATAACAGACATACGCCGCCGCCCCGGCCAGACCGGCCCCGGCCGCTATAGCCTCCAGCCGCTGCAGCGGCGTCATCCGATACCGGCTGTAGTCCGTACCGCCCGCCGGTCCGGCCCGCACGGCTTGTCCGCCGGCCCGCACAGCCTGTCCGCCGGCCTTCTCCGCAGCTTCAAACTTCCCCGCGGCTTCAGACCTCCCCGGCAGCCTCAAGTTTCCTCCGGTTCCTGAGCTCTCCGCGTTTCCTGAGTTCCCCCTCACTGAACTCATAGAGCGTATGAAGTCCGATCTCTCCGCCCTCATAACCATCCACCTCCATAATCCACAGAACCCTTCTGCTCTTGTCCCTCAGTCTTCCCAGATGGATCACGACATCCAGCGCGGACGCGATCTGGCTGCGGATCGCCGGCAGCGGCAGATCCGCCCCCATAAGCACCATCGTCTCCAGTCTGTGAAGCATGTCGCGGGGACTGTTGCCGTGACCGCTGGACATTCCCCCGTCATGGCCCGTATTATACGAATTCAGCAGTTCCAGGGCTTCCTTTCCGCGCACTTCACCGACAATGATCCGGCTGGGATTCATCCGCAGCGACGCCCTGATCAGATCGCCGATCCCAATCGCGCCCTCCCCCTGGGAATTGGGAGCGCGGGTCTCCATCCGCACCAGATTCTTCACCTGCTGGATCTGCAGCTCCGCAGAGTCCTCAATGGTAATGACTCGTTCTTCTTCCGGTATGTATGCGGACAGGGCATTCAAAAAGGTAGTCTTGCCTGAATTTGTACCGCCGCTTATGAAGATATTGTAGCCGGCGCGCACGAGCTTCTTCAGGAACTCCGCGGCCTCCCGGCTGACGGCGCCGTTCTCGACAAGCATGTCCATTGTAATGACTCTCGGAAATTTGCGGATGGTCATGATCGGCCCGTCCAGGGAAACCGGCGGCAGCACCACATGGACGCGGGAACCGTCCTCCAGCCTGGCGTCCGCGATCGGCGAAGCCACATTCACCACACGGTTGACGCGGCTGACCACCTGCTGGATCATGTCCTCCAGCTGCTCATCTGATTCAAATTCATACTCCCACCGGCTCATGACCCCCATTTTTTCCACGAAAATGTGGTTCCTGCCGTTGATCATCACCTCGGTAATATCAGGATCATCCATGACCTGCTGGAGAATATCCAGCCGGCGGAAGGAATTGAACAGGGCCGCCCGCAGCTGCAGCCTCTCCTTCAGCGGAAGATAGGTCTGTTCCCCAAGTTCCATGATATGCCTGTCAATAATCTCATACAGCTCTTCATCGCTGACCTGACGGGTTCCGCTGATCTCTTCGCGGATGATCTCCCTGAGCTGCTGCCGGTAACCGCGGAAGACCTCTCCGTCATCCGGCGCGGTCCTGCGGCTCTGCGGCTTTTTATTTTCATCCCGCGGCATTGTCTTCTGCTCCGCATCGTCCATGCGTTCTTCATGTCCAACGCCCCTGCCCCCGGAATTCCTCCACATACTCATTGCAGTTTTGCCCCTTTCAGAAGCTTTCTCACATAATCGCCCAGTTCGCTCCACAGAAGCTGTTCCAGATACCCTCCGCCCCTTTTCAGGTTACTGTAAAACGGCAGCTTCAGCCGCTTTATCCGCTCTGACATCTCCTGCCTGCCGGCCGATTCCATATATCTCGTGAAATCTTCCAGCTTCGCCGCCGATACTTCGTCGTCCTTCACAGGCATATAGATCACATCGCAGCACTCCAGGATCGGAATCAGGTTCCGCCCCGGCCGCCCCACATCGACCACCACATACTCGTAGCCGCAGTCCTCGGCCAGCCTTCCGATCAGCCGGGCAGCCTCTTCTCCGGTCATCTGCTCCATATCCTCCGGATACCGCACAGGCGCGATATAGTCCATATCCTTCCAGGTATAGACCAGACTCCGCAGCCGCATCACATTAAATGCGCCCTGCCTCAGATAATAAAGCACATCCGAAAGATCGTTCTTGTGTTCTCCGCCTACCAGCCGCTGCAGTCCTGAAAATTCCTCAAAGCCCACATAGATCGTCTTGCCCTCGCGGGCCAGCTGCTGCCCCAGAAGCAGCGCCATCGAGGTCTTAAAGCACCTGCCGACCGGCGAATAGATCCCGATCACCCTGGCTCTCTGTCCGAGCACGACAAACATGTCCTTCTCGGGCTGATCGCAGTACCGCGCCATCACCTCCCGGATCACACTGTCGGCGGACTGGTATTTGTAGACGCTGGGGTATCCGCCCTCGCTGACCGAAACTACTTCCCCTTCCGCAAGCGTCACCACGGAACCTGCTTCGATCCCCTCTGTCTCCTCCTTCGGCACCGCGTCGCTGATCAGCAGGATCTCGATCCGGTGCTTTTCGGAAAACTCCCGCAAAAGCTCCAGCGACGTGAACGGCACCACAGTAAACGGAACCTTCTCCTTCTGATTCACCACATCGGCAAAACGCTGCGCGTACTCCCGGTCCACATCGTAGACCGCCATGATCTTCTCCACCAGGATCCCCCTTCCACATCGTAACTTTCCGGCGGCTATCCCTCCGCCGGCATACCGGCGGGCGCTGCCGCTCTCTTCCTCACACAGTCTCCGGCAGCTTCCGCAGGCTTTCCTTCCTCCTCACACAACCGCCCGCGGCTTCCGCAGGCTTTCCTTCCTCCCCACACAACCGCCCGCGGCTTCCGCAGGCTTTCCTTCCTCCCCACACAACCGCCCGCAGCTCCCGCAGGCTTTCCTTCTTCCTCACACAGTCACCGGCGGGCCGCGCGTATACCTCTCAACCCAGTCTTCCGCCATCTTCCTCCCCCGTCTCACATCAACCCGGTCTGCCACTGCCGTCATCTTCCTCCCCCGCGTCTCATATCCGGATCAGGCTGACCAGATACCCCGCCAGCAGGCAGAGCGCAAATGGCACCACCACGCCGTACCCGTCCCTTTCGGCCCGGTAATACGGCACGATCTCTTTCGTCCGGAACAGACGCCTGAAATAGACGAACAGATAGCAAAGACGCTGCCACAGAATCCTCTGCGCCAACAGTTTCACCAGGCCGAGAACCGCCCCCGCGAAACATCCGTATACAATGGCCCGCAGGCCGCCTCCCACCCCCAGAAGGCCGACCATGAGACCCATCAGTTTGATATCTCCGGCGCCGGTCATGCGGAGCACGAACAGGGGAAATAATACCGCCACGCACAAGATGATCCGCAGCAGATACCCTCCCACCGCGGGGCCTGCCCTGCCCTCCGCCAGAACCGCCGTAAGCGCCATCCCGCAGAAGAAACCGGCCAGGATCCACCAGTTCGGTATCCGATGCTCCCGCACATCGTAGTAGGCGCCGCCAAGCAATAGGGCCAACAAAAGCCCGCTGCGCGCAAAAATACCGCATCACCTCCCTGAGTCCTTATCGCCTTAGGAATCAATGCCCGATCGGGGCGTTAAAATAATATGAATGTTTTTGAATAAATCTGACTGTGTTGAGTGTTTTCATTATACCTTACCGCCTGGATTTTTCAATGGTCATTATTTCCAAAAAAATAATTATATTTTCTACGCGAAAATTCTGTTCACATTTCCTTTCGCATTTTCTTCCAAGAACGTATGCAGTTACACATTGACCAAAGCGTCGGAAAATGGTAAACTAAGCATGTGCATATTTTTCCCATTTTCCAGAAATACTAGAATTATCAATTTCCGGGAGATGACAAGAATGATTTTATGGAAAAAACGGCGCGGGACGCTGACCAGGCTGAGACGGCAGGAGCTTCAGACACAGATCGAGAACACGAAACATACCATCGATTCTGTCCGCAACCACTTCGAGCAGGAGGTGGATCCGACGCTGATCGACTGCTGTATCTACGAGCTGAACGCGGCCCAGCTGCGGTACCAGTTCCTGCTGCGGCAGTTCAAGGACCTGGAGGGCGTGAGCTACTACTAAACTGCCGTCCGTGACGCCGTACCGGACGCCGCAGTATCCTGAACCGCGTATTGCCAGGCCGCCGGACCCGCACCGCCCGCGCACAAACACAATTTCGGAGGACATTCTATTATTATGAGCACCTGGTATGACCGAGCTGTCTTCTACCATATTTACCCGCTGGGCCTGACCGGCGCGCCGAAGCAGAACCCGCCGGAAGAACCGGCAGTCCGCCGTTTCGACGAGCTGATCCGCTGGATCCCCCATATCCGCGCGATGAACTGCAGCGCCGTCTACATCGGTCCTTTATTCGAATCGTCCGGCCACGGCTACGACACCCGCGATTATAAGCAGGTGGACCGCCGCCTGGGCGGCAACGATGATTTTAAGGAATTCGTCCGCCTCTGCCACGACGCGGATATCAAAGTCGTGGTGGACGGCGTCTTCAACCACACGGGCCGCGAATTCTTCGCCTTCCGCGATATTCAGGAGAAACGCGGCCAGTCCCCGTATAAGGACTGGTACAAGGGCGTGAATTTCGGCTGGGGAAGCCCCATGGGCGACCCGTTCGGCTACGAGGCCTGGCAGGGCCATTACGAACTGCCCTGCTTAAACCCCTGGAACCCCCAGGTGCGCGAATACATTTTCGACGTGATCCGCTTCTGGATCGACGAATTCGACATCGACGGCATCCGCCTGGACTGCGCCAACGTGCTGGACTTTGATTTTATGAAGGAAATGCGCCGGCGCACCGCGCAGATGAAGCCGGATTTCTGGCTCATGGGCGAGGTGATCCACGGCGAATACGCCCGCTGGGTGAACCCGGAAATGCTTCACTCGGTGACCAATTACGAGCTACATAAGGGACTGTATTCCGGCCACAACGACCACAACTATTTCGAGATCGCCCACACCATACGGCGTCTTTCGCAGGTGGCGGACCGGCTCTATACCTTTGTGGACAACCACGACGAGGACCGGCTTGCCAGCAAGCTGCGGGACAGGGCCCAGCTGTATTCGGTCTATACGCTTCTCTACACACTGCCCGGCATCCCTTCCATTTACTATGGAAGCGAATGGGGCATCGAAGGACGGCGCACCCGGGAAAGCGACGACGCCCTGCGTCCCTGCATCGCCATCGCCGATGAGGCGCGGCTCCACAATGACCTGACCGACTATATCGCGAAGCTGGGGCGGATCCATCTGGACAACGACGCCCTCCACGGCGGCCGCTACCAGGAGCTGACGCTGACCACGCGCCAGTATTCCTTCGCGCGCTTCGGCAGCGGTCATGTCATCCTGACCGCGGTGAACAACGATGAGAATCCGGCTGAAATGTACGTGCCGGTACCGACAGGCGGCGCGGAAGCCGCCGACCTCATAAACGGAACCACCATCCCCGTCACCGACGGACACATTCATATCACGATCGCAGGCGGCAGGGGCGCCGTCCTGAAAATAAAGGGGGTATAAGAACATGGCAAGACCAAAGAAGAATCCTGAAAATGCAGCTGCGAAAGAAACCGCCGCGCCGGCCGCCGAGTATGTCCATACCGGCAAGCGGGGCCGCCCCCGCAAGGTCGTCCCCATCGGCACGAATTTCGTCACCGAGATGGACCGCTACCTGTTCGGCCAGGGCACCCATTACAACATCTATGAGAAGCTGGGCGCCCATCCGAAGAACTATCAGGGACAGGACGGCATGTATTTCGCGGTGTGGGCTCCCCACGCGGCGGGCGTGTCCCTTGTGGGCGATTTCAACGGCTGGAACCCGGAAGCCAACCCGATGACGGTTCTCGGCACCTCGGGCATCTACGAGATCTTCGTGCCCGGCATGGGACTGGGCCAGCTTTACAAATACGCGGTCACCACGAAGACCGGAGCGATCCTTTTTAAGGCGGATCCGTTCGCCTTCGAGGCGGAATACCGTCCCGGCACGGCCTCCGTCACCGCCGACATCGACGGTTTCAAGTGGAAGGATGAGAAATGGATGGAAGCCCGCAGGAACACGGACATCCTCAAGGCTCCCCTGTCCATTTACGAAGTCCATATCGGTTCCTGGCGCAAGAAGCAGCGTCCGGAGAAGGACGGCTGCTACACCTACATAGAAGCGGCCCACGAGCTGGCGGAATACGTCAAGCAGATGGGCTACACCCATGTAGAGCTGATGGGCATCGCCGAGCATCCCTTCGACGGCTCCTGGGGCTACCAGGTGACCGGCTACTACGCCCCCACCTCCCGCTACGGCCAGGCGAAGGACTTCATGTACTTCGTCAATTACCTGCACCGGGAAG
>CANQGA010000022.1 GCA_947600145.1 uncultured Lachnospiraceae bacterium
AGAAGTATTCTGCTGGAGACCTATCCGGACGCGAAGATCGAGGTCATCGATTCCACGATCAACACGGTCCTGCAGGGGATGTATGTGCTGGAGGCGGTAAAGCTGCAGGAGCAGGGCGTGCCTTATGAGGAGGCTGTACAGCGTCTTCTGAGTATCCGGGAGACGGGCAGGATCTTTTTTACGGTGGGAAATGTGGACTACTTAAAGCACGGCGGAAGGATCGGAAAGCTTTCCGGACTCGCGGCTTCCGTGCTGGGGATCCGGCCGCTGATCACGCTGAAGGAAGGCGAGATATTCCCGTCCGGACTGTCGAGGAGCCGCAGGAAATCCCTGGATGCCGTGGTGAATCTTCTGGACAATCATGTGAAATCCCTTCAGGCCGCCGGGGAGAACATGGCTGACTATATCGTGGACGTGGGATATGGGTATGATATTCAGGAAGCGGAAGAATTTCTCGTGAGGATCCGGGATAAATTCCGAGGGATATTGGATGTGGATCAGATCCAGATGTATCAGATCGGCGCCACGATCGCCGTCCACACCGGGCCTTATCCCCTCGGGGTGGGTTTCCTTAAAAAGGCGTAAGGCTGCCGGGAGCGGTTCATCTCTCAGGATAAACGCATGAATAAAAAGAACGACCGGGGGGCGATGGAATGCCGCCCCCCCTTTGGTTTACAGAGCCTTTAGCTTTTCTGTTTCCGTTTCTATAACCTTTTTATCAATTCTTTGAAACAAAAGCTCCACTTCAGGAAGCAAGTACCCGGCTGAAACGGAATGTTTTTCCCATTTATTATTGATCCCCAGCCATTTGCACACCTTCTCTGATGAAAATGGTAAAAAAGGAGATAGCAGGACCGCCAGATTGGCAATGATCTGAACACACTGATAAAGTGTGTTTTCACATAGCCTCTTATCAGTGGTTCTGGTAATCCAGGGCTGTTCGGTATCAAAAAATTTATTTGCGCTTCTTATAAATCTGAATATTTCCGAAATTGCATCCTTGAAAGCCCCGTTCTCGATCTGCCTGCCAACGGAAACAAACAATTCCTCTATCCGCTTGTTTATCGACGGATTATCGATTCCCTGCGGTACAATCCCGTCAAAATAGTTTACGATAAACGCCAACGAACGATTCACAAAATTTCCGTACGCCCCAAGCAATTCCCCATTATGACTATGAACATATTCTCTCCATGAAAAATCGGCATCCTTCTTTTCCGGCCCATTTGCCAGGAAAAAGTAACGAATGGAATCTGCTTCATAATGTTCCAACAGATCCTTAACCCAGATCGCATAATTTTGACTGGTAGATATTTTCCTCCCTTCCAGGGTCAGATATTCGCTTGACACAATCTGGTCCGGCAAATGCCAGTTTTCACCATTCGCCAGCAAAAGCGACGGTAAAATAATGGTGTGAAACGGAATGTTATCTTTACCGTGCACATAATAATGTTTCGCCTCTTTCCCCCAGAGTTCCTGAAAATCAGCACCCCTTAATTCGGTAGCTGCTTTACTCGCGGATAAATATCCCAACACATTTTCTGCCCATATATAAATGGTCTTGTTTTCGTAACCATCTTTGGGAACCTTTATTCCCCATTCTAAATCTCTTGTCAGGGCACGGTCTCTTAAGCCATCCTCGATATATTTCGTTGTAAAGGCGATGGCGTTTTTCCGCCATTCCGGGTGATGATCGACCAGCGCCCGCAGTTCATCCTGTAATTTTGTAATAGCGATATATAAATGCTTTGAATTTTTAAAGCTTAAAGGCTTTCCGCATACTGCACAGATTGGCTCTGCAAGATCCCCTGGTTCGAGTACTGTACCACAGGCATCACATTGGTCTCCCCTGGTGTCTTTTCCGCATTTTGGGCATTTTCCCAGCACAAAGCGGTCGGCCAAAAAGATATCGCAATTTTCACAATACGCCTGTGGAACCTCTTTTTCGTAAACATAGCTGCCGTCATACATTTTTTTATGAAATTCCCTTACAAAATTTTTATGCTCATCCGAGGATGTCTTTGTATATACATCATAACTAAAACCCAGCCTGTTAAAGCAGTCTACGAATTCTTTATGATATAAATCACTGATTTCCTGCGGACTTTTCTTCTCCTGTTTGGCCCGGAGCGCTACCGGAGTTCCATGGCAGTCACTTCCTGATACGAAATATACATGATCTCCAATAGCCCTGTGGTACCTGGCCAGTACATCTCCGGGCAATAATGCTGCTATGTGACCTATATGCAATGAGCCATTTGCATACGGCCATGCGCCGCCAATTAAAATATTTCTCATTTTGCATACCTCATTTCTTCATTTATGGTGATAACTTAGTTTTTTGCGACATTACAGATTATTCTATTTTCTGCAATAAAAAAGCCCTCCTCTCTGAAAAATTTCTTTTTCAGGGACGAGAGCAAATGCTTCGTGTTACCACCCTAAATTCACCTATACCTCACGATATAAGCCTTATCAGCTACGGATGAGAAATGATTCATCGATAGCCTGTCACTGTAACGGGTGCACCCGTCGTAGCCTTGGCGCAGCAGCTTCGGTACGAGGCTCCGAGACCATTTTCAGCAGCTCCTTTTGTGTCTGTTTTCACCTGGTCAGACTCTCTGTGACATATCTAACTGCTTACTCTTCTCTTCATAGCCTTTCGCAATATTTTTGTAAAGCATACAACGATTTTTTCCTTTTGTCAATGAGGATTATTCTCCATTCCAGGATAAACGCACGAACGGAACATGGCCTTCGTTTACGTTTGGTGAAAGATTGTGTTAAAAAAGCAGCTTGACAGTCGGCAGCTTTAATGTTACACTTGACTGCGATGATTCATAAAACGAAATGAAACAAACAAGGAGAGGAAATGACCAGCAGATAGTTCGATTTAAGTGCAGCACACAGGTTCCATGCGGTATGCCGTTCATCCGTGGGGGCATACGGGTTGTGTACGCTTAAATGAAAGATCGCGCAGGTGGTTTCCTTTATTTGTGAAAGGGTCTCTTTTTGCGGGTCTGTTTTGCGTATGCAGGACGGACCTGTTTTATTTCCACATCGTATTCGTTCATGAGAGGAGGAGACCATGTTACAGATCAACGGACTTACGATTACTCATAAGAAGGATCTGCGAGTGATCCTTAAGGATTTCAGTCTCGTTTTAAATCACGGCGATAAGGCTGTGATCATCGGCGAGGAAGGGAACGGCAAATCGACCCTGATGAAGTGGCTTTATGATCCGGCGCTGGCGGAGGAGTATGCGCTGGCGGAGGGAGAGCGCATCCTGGGGCGGGAGAGACTGGGGTATCTCCCCCAGGAGCTGTCGGAACAGGACCGGCAGAAAACATTATATGAATATTTCACGGAGGACGAATGCTTCTGGGAACTGACGCCGAAGGAACTGGCGGAGCTGGCCGGGAGGCTTGGCGCGGAGACGGAATTTTTCTACCGGGAGCAGACTCTGGGCAGCCTGTCCGGCGGGGAGAAGGTGAAGGCACAGCTTCTGAAGCTTTTGATCGGCAGACCGACGGTGCTTCTTCTGGATGAGCCGTCCAATGACATCGACATCGCGACGCTTACGCTGCTCGAAACGTTGATCAAGGAGTGGAAACAGATCGTGCTTTTCATTTCCCATGACGAGACACTGATCGAAAATACGGCCAATATGGTGGTACATCTGGAGCAGATCAGGCGCAAGACGGAGTGCTGCTACACGGTTGCGAGAATGTCGTACCGCGATTACGTGCGGGAGCGGCTTCGCCGGTTCGAAAAGCAGGAGCAGCTGGCTTTGAATGAGCGCCGGGAGAAAAGGCTGAGAGAGGAGCGCTATCGCCGGATCTATCAGAGCGTGGAACACGCCCAGACAACCGTTTCGCGGCAGTCTCCCGGGGAAGCGAAGAATCTGAAGGATAAAATGCATACTGTCAAGGCGATGGGAAAGCGTTTCGAGCGTCAGGACGAGGAGATGACCGAACGGCCGGAACAAGAGGAGGCTATTTTCTTTAAGCTGGGCGGTAAAGAGGCGGTTATCCCGGCGGGCAAGACGGTCATCGAATATGAGCTTGCAAAGCTGCGGACGCCGGGCGGCGGGACGGACGCGAGGATCCTGGCGAGGAACATTTTCCTGCGCGTCAGGGGTGCGGAGAAGATCGGGATCATTGGGGCAAATGGCGCCGGAAAGACGACATTGCTTCGCAGGGTCGCCGGGAAGCTGCTGGCGCGGACCGACGTCCGGGCGGAATATATGCCGCAGAACTACGAGGAGCTTCTGGATATGGACATGACGCCAGTGGAGTTTCTGAACCGATCCGGCAGTAAGGAGGAGCGCACGCGGCTGCGCAGCTGGCTCGGAGCGCTGAAATTTACGGCGGACGAGATGGAGCATCCGATCCGCGAACTGTCCGGCGGACAGAAGGCGAAGGTGCTGCTTTTGAAAATGAGCGTCAGCGGCGCGAACGTCCTGATTCTGGATGAGCCTACGAGAAATTTTTCTCCGCTGTCGGGACCGGTGATCCGCCGGATGATACGGGAATTCCCCGGCGCGGTGATCAGCATTTCGCACGACCGGAAATACATTGCCGAAGTCTGCGATACGGTGTACCGGCTGACGCCCGAGGGGCTGGTGGAGGAGTCCGGCTGGCGGGAACAAAATGACTGAAAGCCGCGCGGATTTCTTGCGCGAGGTTACGGATTGTGGTATAATTTTTTGAAAGCCACGCGATTGGAGGATTGGAGATGAATCTGCGAAATGCCGCGGCGAAGACGGCGGTCTACGGGATGCTGATCGGCCTGGCGTTTATCCTGAGTTATCTGGAAGCCATCCTGCCGCTGCCGGTTCCGATCCCCGGCGTCAAGCTGGGGCTGGCGAATCTGGTGACCGTCGTGGGACTTTACACCGTGGGTACGGCCGGGACCGCGGCGGTGTCGCTTCTGCGGATCGTGCTGGTGGGCTTTACATTCAGCAATACGTTCAGCATGATGTACGGCCTGGCAGGCGGCGCGCTGAGCCTTCTTCTGATGGTTTTCGTGAAGAAGCGGGGATGGTTTGACCAGACCGGCGTCAGTGTGATCGGTGGCGTGGGCCATAACATCGGACAGCTGGCGGTGGCGGCGCTGGTGACACAGACAGCGGGAGTATTTTATTATCTGCCGTTTCTGATGGCTGCCGGATGTATCGCCGGGGCGGTGATCGGGCTTCTGGGCGGACTGGTGACAGCGCGGATCCAGAAGGCGGTGCAGGGATTATTTTCAACCATTTCCTAAATTATAATAAGGAGAGAGTTAAGGAGAGAGTTAAGGAGAGAGTTAGGGAGAGAGTTAAAATGTATTCGATGTATAAACATGAAGGAGACGGATAATGGCATTACCTGTAAATCTATATGATCTTATACACCAGAGGGTCGTTGAAAATGCAAGGATTGAATATAAGGCGGATTGGAACCCGGAATCAACTCTTCATTCTATTGCTGCATTTGCAAATGATTTTGATAACCTGGGAGGGGGATACATTATCATTGGTGTCGAGGAGAATAACGGCAGACCTGTATTTCCTTTGAAGGGCATAGATGTGAATGCAATCGATGACATTGAAAAAGATATTCTCAATAAATGCAATCTGATAGAACCCAGATACATTCCTGTGGTTGAACCATCCGTGGTTGACGGAAAGGATGTTATTCTGTTATGGGTTCCGGGTGGTGAAAACAGACCCTATAAATGTCCGGATAAGGTCTATGGCGTAAAAAGTAAGGAAAAGAGTGAAAAATCTTATTATATACGTAAATCTTCCAATACTGTGAAAGCAAATTATCTTGAAGAAAGGGAACTGATTGGATTAGCAAGAAACATTCCTTTTGATGACAGGATAAACCACCATGCGGAAATTGCAGATATGAGGTCGAGTTTGATTTCCGAATTCCTCCATACAGTGGAAAGTGAACTTTATGAGGGTTCTCTCAACAGAACCGTTGAGGAGGTAGCTACGGATATGAGACTGGTCGGCGGGCCAACAGAACTGAGAAAACCAATTAATGTAGGTCTGATGTTTTTTAATGAAAGGCCAGATAGTTTCTTTCCGTATAGTCGCATTGAGGTCGTAGATAAACCTGATCCGACAGGAATAGGAATGAGGGAAAGGGTTTTTACAGGGCCGCTTGACCGTCAGCTGAGGGATGCTCTGGCTTATATAAAGAATTATGTTATAGCAGAGTATGTGACAAAAGTATCAGATCGTGCGGAGGCGATCAGAGTGTTTAACTGGCCATATCGTGCGGTAGAAGAAGCGCTTAGTAATGCCGTATATCACCGTTCGTATCAGATACATGAACCAATCACGGTAACGGTGTCACCAGAAAAAATGGAAATCTTGAGTCTTCCGGGCCCAGATCGTTCCATATCTGATGATGATCTGGAAAATCGGGTGCTTATTTCCAGCCGGTATAGAAACAGACGGATCGGGGATTTTCTAAAGGAACTTAAGATGGTAGAGGGGAGGAATACGGGTGTTCCTCTGATAGTTAGTTCTATGAAGAATAATGGATCCGATCTGCCAATATTCAGGACGGATGAAGATAGAAGCTATTTTAGAGTAATACTTCCAATTCATCCGATATTCCGGGATAAACAAAATCTACAGCAAGATATTACAAAGCAGAGAGAATCCGTACGCAGAAGCAGGAAAAAGATAAAAAAACTAATTTTGGAAATCTTGGCGCAAAACGGGAATCTGTCAATGGGTGAAATAGCGGTTCAACTGGGATATGCCAGAATCACTAATACGCTGCGGAGTGTGATTAAGGAAATGATAAATGACGGAGAAGTAAAACTCCTATATCCGGATAAGCCGAATAGCAAGTTACAAAAAATATGTTTGGCTTCTTGACTTATTTTATTGTCAGAGTTGATATGATAGGTATACGTTTCAGGTGAACATAGAATGTTTCCCGAACGGAAGAGCATAACAGGAGGAACAGGTATGGTATACGAAGCGATCGCGAAACTGGTACAGTATGGAATTGACGCGGGGCTGATTCAGGAGGTGGACCGCATCTATGCGGTGAATCGGATCCTGGAGCAGATGCAGATGGATGAATATGAGGAGCCGCAGGCGGGAGCGGGCGGACGTCCCTACTACGCGGATCTGGAGGCGATACTGGCGGAACTTCTGGACTATGCCGCCGAGACCGGCGTCTTGAAAGAAAACACCGTCACTTACCGGGATTTATTTGATACAAAGCTGATGAACTGCCTGATGCCGATGCCCCACGAGGTGGTGGATACCTTCTGGAAGAAGTATGAGTGTTCGGCGGAGGAGGCGACGGATTATTTCTACAAGCTGAGCCAGGATTCGGATTACATCCGCCGCTACCGCGTCTGTAAAGATATGAAATGGGTGACGAAGACCAAATACGGCGATCTGGATATTACAGTGAACCTGTCCAAGCCGGAGAAGGACCCGAAGGCCATTGCCGCGGCCAAACTGGCGAAGCAGAGCGGCTATCCCAAGTGCCTCCTGTGCATGGAGAATGTGGGCTACGCCGGCCGCGTCAACCATCCGGCCCGCGACAATCACCGGATCATTCCGGTCACGATTAACGGAAGTCAGTGGGGATTCCAGTATTCGCCCTACGTTTACTATAATGAGCACTGCATCGTCTTTAACGGCCGTCATGTGCCGATGAAGATCGAGAAGGCGGCGTTCCAGAAGCTGTTTGATTTTGTGAAGCTGTTCCCCCATTATTTCCTGGGCTCCAACGCGGATTTGCCTATCGTGGGCGGTTCGATCTTAAGCCACGACCATTTCCAGGGCGGGCATTATACGTTCGCCATGGCGAAGGCGCCCATGGAGCGGCTGTATACGAAGGCAGGCTATGAGGATGTGGAAGCCGGGATCGTCTACTGGCCCATGTCGGTGCTGCGTCTGCGGGCCGATGACTCGGACCGGCTCGTGGAGCTGGCGACGGAGATCCTGGCGGCCTGGCGCGTCTACACGGACGAAGCGGCATTTGTCTACGCGGAGACGGACGGCGAGCCCCACAACACGATCACGCCCATCGCCAGAAGAGCCGGCGGCAAATACGAGCTGGATCTGGTGCTGCGCAACAATATCACGACGGAGGAGTTCCCGCTGGGCGTTTACCATCCGCACCAGGACCTGCACCATATCAAGAAGGAGAACATCGGCCTGATCGAGGTCATGGGTCTGGCGGTGCTGCCCGCGAGGCTGAAGGACGAGCTGGCGCTTCTGGGAGAGTATCTGGCCGCAGGGAAAGATGTGGCCTCGGAGGAGTCCATTGCCAAGCACGCGGACTGGGTGAAGGAATTCGCGCCGAAGTACGGCAGGATCACGGCGGAGAATGTGCAGGAGATTCTGAAAAATGAAGTCGGCCTGGTATTCGAGAAGGTTCTGGAAGACGCCGGCGTTTACAAATGTACCGAAGAGGGCAGGGCGGCGTTTGAACGGTTCCTGACGTCTGTGGGATTTGTGCGCAGCTGACGTAAGAAAAACCCCTTCTCTTCGGCTGCAAGACCGAAAGAAGGGGTTTATTTGCGTCAGTATGCGGAAATGCGCCGGCATCGCTTCAGCGCTTTCTGTATGTCTGCCCTCAGCCAAGCGCTTTCCGGCGGTATCTTCTGCTCTCGGCGGCGTAGGAAGAACCGTAGGCCATCGGATAGAGGAGATAAGCCAGAACCAGCGCGCCCATGACATCCACGACGGAATGCTGCTTTAAAAATACCGTCGAAGCGCAGATCAGGATGCAGAGCACCAGCGACAGCTTCTGGAAATACGGATGCTTTTTCAGGTCCTCGCTCTTCATTACGGCTACATGCATGACTACGGAGTCGAATACATGGATGCTCGGAAAGATATTCGTCGAGGTATCAACCCTCTGCAGCACCGATACCAGCCAGGTAAACACATTCTTATCCGGATCGATCACCGGCCGCATGTCCGTGCCGTTGTGGAAGACGGTGCAGATCATCAGGCAGACCGTCATTCCGACAAACAGGTAAGTGCAGACCCGGTAGAAATCCCTCGTGTTCTTAAAGAAGAAATAGAACACGGTCCCGAACATATACACGAACCACAGCAGGTACGGCACGATGAAATATTCGCAGAACGGAATCATATCATCAAGCGCCGTGTGTATCACATGAAAATCCCGGGTCACCGTCTGCTCCAGCCAGATAAACCACGGCCCATAGAGCAGGAAATACACGGCCACCCAGGCGTGTCTGTACTTTTTGATCAGTTCTTTCATGACCCCCACCTTCATCATATTTTCATCTCTAAACGGACATTATAGCACGGCTTGCGTTTGTATACAAGGGTGTTTCGAAAATGTTAATAATTTTTTAAATTGTTAAGAAAGCTCAGTTCAAAGAAGCGGTTGAAATGGATCAGGGGTTGTGATAGACTGGTTTCCGGCAGGTTTTCGGAGAATCCGTCAGAGCGGCGGGAAAGCTATGAAGAAATGAATGGCAGCGGGACAGCCTGCTTGATAAATGGATGGTTTGCGAGAGGGCGGAACAGTGGATTTAGTGGCGGCAGAGAAAACAGGAAAGTCCGTGCAGAAAGCATGCCGGTGGCATACTTTCTGTATTTCCATGCTCATCTGCCTTCTTCTGTCCGGCTGCGGCGCGGGCAGCGGGCAGCGGCTTAACCGGTACAGCGCCCAGTATTTCGACCTGTTCGATACCGTGACGGTATTTACCGCGTATACGGCCGATGAAGAGGAGTTTAACCGTTACGCGGAGGAAATGCATGAGGAGATGGTTTTGTACCACCGTCTCTTTGATATCTATCATGATTATGAGGGGATCAGCAATTTAAAAACGATCAACGACAACGCGGGCCGGTCGCCGGTGCAGGCGGACGGGAGGATCCTGGGTCTTCTGGAGGAGGCGGAGGAGCTTTGCAGTCAGACCGGCGGCGCCGTCAATATCGCCATGGGAAGCGTCCTGTCCATCTGGCATGATTACCGGGAAGCGGCGCTTGATGACCCGGCGCGGGCGCAGGTTCCGCCGATGGAATTGCTCAGGGAAGCCGCCGCGCACACGGATATCTCGGATCTGAAGATCGACCGGGAGGCGTCCGCCGTCTATCTGGCGGATCCGGAGATGAGTCTTGACGCGGGTGCTGTGGCGAAGGGCTATGCGGTGGAAATGGTATGCCGAAAGCTTCAGGAGGACGGTCTGTCCTGCTTTATGCTGAACGTGGGCGGCAATGTACGGACGGTCGGCCGCAAACCGGAGAGCGCGGGAGGCGGATTTTTCCGGCTTGGAGCGGCGGATGACGGAGAGCCGTGGGCCGTGGGGATCCAGAATCCCGATACGGACGGCGGGGAGGCGTATCTGCATACGGTGGAGATCGCCGACTGCTCGCTGGTGACCAGCGGAACCTACCAGCGGTACTATGAGGCGGGCGGCGTCCGCTATCACCATATCATCCACCCGGACCTGCTGATGCCCTGGGACCGGTACGCGTCGGTCACGATCCTCTGCGAAGATTCCGGCCTGGCGGACGGACTGTCCACGGCGGTATTTAATATGGAGATCGACGACGGCATGGAGCTGATCGAGGGTCTTGACGGAGTGGAAGCGCTGTGGATCTATCCGGACGGAACCGAGGAGAGAAGTTCCGGGTTCGCCGGATATGAGAAATGAGAGAAAAGCCTGAAAACGATCGGAGAATGCAGTGCTATGGACAGAAAGAAAATGCGCAGCAACGGTCTGCTGCTTTTGACGGCGTTCATATGGGGAACAGCCTTTGTTGCCCAGAGCGTGGGAATGGATTATGTGGGAGCGTTTACGTTCAATATGTGCCGTTTCTTCCTGGGCGGACTGGTCCTGTCGCCGGCCGTGATCCTGATTGCGCGTCGGGAGAGCGGCGCAGGAGCGGAAGGCTCGCCGGCCGGTACCCGGCGCGGCCGTATCCGGGACGGCGTGAGAGGCGGACTGGCCTGCGGCGTCGTTCTTTTCGTGGCCAGCAGTTTCCAGCAGGTCGGAATTTCCATGACCACGGTCGGCAAGAGCGGCTTTATCACCGCTCTCTATATCGTTCTGGTTCCGGTCTGCGGTATTTTCATGAAAAAACGCATCCCGCGGCTGGTCTGGCTCGGCGTGGCGCTGGCCACGGCCGGTATGTACCTGCTGTGCGTCACGGAAAGCTTCACGGTCAACCGCGGCGACATCTATCTTTTCTGCTGCGCGCTCAGCTTTACGGCCCACATCCTGGTCATCGACCGGGTCTCGCCCCACGCGGACGGCATCCTGATCTCCTGCGTCCAGTTCCTCACCGCCGGGGTCCTTTCCGCTGTCCTGACGTTCCTGTTTGAGACCCCGCGCCTGACCGCCATCCTGGCCGCCGCACCGCCGATCCTTTACTCCGGCGTTCTTTCCTGCGGCGTCGCCTATACGCTGCAGGTCATCGCCCAGAAGGACACCGACCCCACCGTCGCGTCCCTTCTCATGAGCCTGGAGTCCGTCTTTTCCCTCCTGGCCGGCTGGGTCATCCTGCACCAGAACCTCTCCCCCCGCGAGCTTCTCGGCTGCGTTCTTGTCTTCACCGCCGTCATCCTGGCCCAGCTCCCCGCCCGGAATAACGCCCATGAGTAATACAGAACCCGCCTCTCTTTTCTGCTTTATCCGATCTTCTCATTTGCTTGCGATATCCAGCTCCGTGCCTGCCAGGCCGTCCGGCTTGAATTTGCAGGATGGTATCGTACTTCTTAGTGAGCAGTGATTTGCGTTGGTGCGAAAAATGGGAGGACCAGCAAACGCACCCTTCGGATGCACCCATGCTGGTCCCATTTTTCGCGCCGCCCTTAGCAGATCACTGCGAACTTAGAAGTACACCATCCGAAACCTGAAAGCCGGACGGCCTGGCAGGCACGGGGCGTATCTATCGCAAAACCCTCAAAACCCTCAAATCTGCCCCGCGAACTGATTCTTCACCTTCTGGATCTTTTCCATCTCCGCGTTATCCGTTGAATACCAGCCCTTTGCCGACATTTTCCGGTAAATATCATCCTGAATGGCCAGGCTGTCGTCCAGCGCCCTGTCAAAGGTCTGGTGTACATTCTGGGTCGAAGATTCGATGGTCCCGTGAAGGTACAGATCGCATACGCCCTTGGTTGTCAAGAGCAGGTTTTCCATGATACATTTGTCGTCCATTGTCCTATTCCTCCTCAGATCAGATTATAGAAATCGCTGAATATCTGCTGGTGCTTCTGCTGGATCTCCTCCACGCAGGACCGCAGCTCCGGATCCTGCAGGCTGCGGATCGCGTCGCCGCACTGGTTCTTCAGAAAACTTTCGTGGCTCAGGGCGTCTTCAATATACGCCAGTTCTTTTGGGCTCATGTTGGTGCCTCCTTCTTCATCGTTTATTTTGCGGACAGATGCTGCCCTGATGCTTAATATGCGCAGAAACCGGCGCGTTTATAAGCGGGCGCGGGGCAAAATGATATGAAGCAAAATGCGAACCGGTTCTGGAAGAATCGGCGAAAATGTGGTACACTTTAATATAACCCACGAAAACACCGGAAACAACAGATGAGGCAGGCATTTATGTTATATCAGATCACAGACGGAACCGTATCCGCGGGCGGAGAAACGGTGCTGTCCCACATCAGTTTTGAGATAAAAGGAAATGAGAAGATCGCCGTAGTCGGACGCAACGGCGCCGGCAAGACGACGCTTCTGCGCCTTCTGGCCGGGGAGCTTATGCTGGACCGGGATGATAAGAGGATGACGCCGGGGATCTATACCTCCAGGCGGCTGAATGTCGGCATGCTGCGCCAGCAGGCAGATCCCTGGGATCGGGAAAAGACCGTGGAGGAACTGCTGCTTGCAGGCTGTCCCGGAAGGGGAGAAGCGCTGCCGCCCCGTTTAAGCGCAGCAGCCGGTCCGACCGATCGGGAGGCGGGACCGGCAGCCGGCGCGAATGATCGGAAGGCAGGACCGGAAGCCGGCGCGAATGACGGTCTTTGCGGGGATCCGGCTCAGGCGGCGCTGTATTCGCGTGAGCGTTACGATTACGAGAAGGAGTACGACCGCCTTTTCACCGGTTTCGGCTTTGATAAATCCGACAAATGCCGCCGTCTCGGCGATTTCTCCGGCGGGCAGCAGACGAAGATCCTGATGATCCGGCTGCTGCTCGAGAAGCCGGATATCCTTCTTCTGGATGAGCCGACGAACCATCTGGACCTGGCGGCTGTGGAGTGGCTGGAGCGGTATATCCGCAGCTATCCGGGAGCTGTCGTCATGGTCAGCCACGACCGGTTCTTCCTGGATCGGACGGCGGATGTGGTCTATGAGCTGTCCGGCAGCCGCCTGACGCGGTATCCCGGCAATTACACCCATTACCGGCAGGAGAAGGTGAAGAAGATCCGCCTGCAGCAGAAGGCGTACGAACAGCAGCAGGCGGAGATCGCGCGGCTTACGGAGCTGATCGAGCGGTTTAAGCACAAACCGGCCAAGGCCGCGTTTGCCCGCTCCAGGAAGAAGATCCTGGAACGCACCGCGCTTGTGGAGAAACCGGAGACAGACGACGTCCACATTTTCACCGGCCCGATCACGCCGGCCGCCGCCTCGGACAAATGGGTGCTGGAGGCGGAGCATCTGAAGATCGGCTATGACCGGCCGCTTCTGGAAATGGGACTGCGCGTCCGCCGGGGCCAGAAGCTCGGCGTGCTGGGCCCTAACGGCGCGGGAAAAACTACATTTTTAAAAACGGCGGCGGGACTGCTTCCGCCTCTTTCCGGAAGCCTGCGGCTCGGGGCGCGGGCGACGGTCGGGTATTTCGATCAGCATTCCGCGGAGATCACGTCGGATAAGAGCGTGGCGGAGCATTTCCATGACCGGTTTCCGGTGCTCACTGAGAAAGAAGTGCGGCAGATCCTGGGGGCGTTCCTTTTCGGAGGAAGGGCGGCCCAGACGAGGGTGTCGGATCTGTCCGGCGGGGAGAAAGCCAGGCTGGTCCTGGCGGAGCTGCTGCAGAGCCGGCCTAATTTCCTGATCCTGGACGAGCCGACAAACCATATGGATATTCAGGCGAAGGAGACGCTGGAATCGGCGTTCCGGGCCTATGAGGGGACGATCCTGTTCGTGTCCCATGACCGGTATTTCCTGCGCCAGGTGGCGGACTGCATGCTGATCTTTGAGGACGGGCAGGTGATGTATTATCCGTTCGGGTATGAACATTATCTGGAACGTCTGCAAAAAGGCGAACACGGAGATTCCATCACGGCCCGCGTAGCCGCGGAGGACGAGGCGCTGGTCGCCGGGATCCGCGCGGTACCCAGGGCGGAACGCCGCAGGCTCGCGGAGATCCCGGAGGAGGAGGCGTACGCGGACTGGCGGCTTGGGCTGGCGGGCGAGAAGATGGAGCGGGCGGAGTCTGCCGTGCGGGAATGCGCGGAGCGGATCGGGATGATCCGGCAGGATGCGTACAGACAGTGGGCGGAGCGGCTTGCGGACGCGCCGAAAGCGGCTGAACCGGAAGCTTCCGGAGATGAGCCCGAACGGCTCGCGGAGTTTGGCGGGAGCGGGGCCGGACGGCCATATGAGGAACTGCAGCAGGCCTGGGAAGTCTGGCATGAGGCCTGTCTGGAGTGGTATGACGCGTGGATGGAGAGCGCTGCCCGGGCCCGGAAGGCTTCGAAGGCAGGAGAGGGAGGCTGAGGGCAGGAAAGGCCGGAAACATCGGAAGGCGGAAAGGCCGGAAACGGTCGGAAACGCATCAGAAAATGCTTGCGTTTTTCGGGCGGATGGGGTATAGTAGTTTTATCAGCAGGATTCTGAGCTTCATAGATATTCAGAATGCAGATCGCATCGTATTCCGCGTATTTGGAGAGTCGCGAGGAGGAACGGTGTTCAGCAATGTGTGTGGAATTGGCCTTCTGGGGGTAGAAGGCTGTCTTGTCCATGTGGAGGCAGACGTGCAGGACGGTCTGCCTGGTTTTGTTATGGTCGGCGCGCTGGCGCCGGAGGTGCGGGAGGCCCAGGACCGGGTGAGAACGGCTCTCAAGAATTCCGGATTCCGGTTCCCGCCTAAGAAGGTGACGGTGAATCTGTCGCCCGCGGATGTGCATAAGAGCGGGACCGGCTTCGATCTTCCCATCGCCGCGGCGGTTCTCGGCGCCCACGGGGCGCTTGACTGGGAGAAACTGTCGGACGCGGTCCTGATCGGGGAACTGGGACTTGACGGGGTCGTAAAGCCGGTCCGGGGAGTTCTCCCCATGGTGGCCGAGGCCCAGCGCCGCGGAAAGCATGTCTGTTATCTGCCGATTGAGAATGTGCGGGAAGGGAGGGTGATACCTGGAATGCGCATCGTCGGGATCGGACATGTCCGGGAACTGATCGGAATGATGAGCGGACCGGCCGGAACAGGCGCGGAGCGCGCCGGTACGCGTAAGGAGCCGTCTTCCGGGCCCCCGCGCGTTCCGCGGGACTGCTATGATGTGGATTATCAGGATGTACAGGGGCAGGGACTTGTGAAAAGGGCCGCGGAGGTTGCTGCGGCGGGACGCCACAACCTCCTTCTGATCGGCCCGGCCGGCGCCGGCAAGACGATGATCGCGGAGCGGATCCCCACGATCATGCCGTCGTGCACGATGGAGGAAATGCTGGAGATTTCCAAGATCTACAGCATCTGCGGACTGCTTCCCGGGGAGCAGCCGTTTATGACCAGGCGGCCGTTCCGCAGCCCCCATCATTCGGCCACGGCCCAGGCTCTGATCGGAGGCGGCAGGAATCCGGTGCCCGGTGAGATGTCGCTGGCCAGCGGCGGTGTCCTGTTCCTTGACGAGCTGCCGGAATTTTCCAGGAACGTCATTGAACTGCTCCGCCAGCCGCTTGAGAGCCATAAGATCGTGCTGTCGAGGGTCAGCGGCCGGTACGAATTCCCGGCGGATTTCATGCTGGTGGCCGCGGCGAACCCCTGCCCCTGCGGACATTTTCCGGACCGGAACCGGTGCCGGTGCAGCGAGGAACAGATCCGGCGGTATCTGGGAAAGATTTCCAAACCGATCCTGGATCGGATCGATATCTGTACGGAGGTGGCCCCTGTGGAGTTTGGGGATCTGCGCGGCAGAAAGAAGGCGGAGTCCTCAGAGACGATCCGGGGGCGGGTGGAACAGGTCCGAAAGATCCAGAGAGAACGGTTTGCCGGCCGCGGGATCCGTTTCAACAGCCAGATGACCGGTGAGGATATCCGCATCTTCTGCCGGCTGGACCGCGCGGAAGAAGATTTCTTTCAGGAGGTCTATCAGAGAAAGGGCCTGAGCGCCAGGGCGTACGCGAAGATCCTGAAGGTGGCGCGGACCATCGCGGATCTGGACGGAGCCGCGCAGATCGGACACGCCCATCTGTGTGAAGCCATCGGCTACAGGAGTCTGGAGGAGAAATACTGGAGGCCGCCGGGGTATATTTCGATACAGAAACAGGCATTAGCGGAGGTGGCGCGCCGTGGGTGAACCGTTTGCGGAGAGGGACTATCTTTATTGGCTGTGTCAGATCCCGCCTCTGGGCGCCGTCACGATCCAGGCGCTCCTGGACCGGTATCAGACCAGCGAGGCGGTCTATCATATAGAAGGAAGCCGTCTGGCGGAGGAACGTCTCATCAGCCGGAAGGCCGCGGAGTGCTTTGACCGGATGAAGCCTCTCCTCGGCAAAACAGCCGCCGAGCTTGCCGGGCTTCCTTTGCGGGGCATCCGGTTCGTCACGATCCTGGATCAGGAATATCCGGAGCGCCTGAAGCATATTTATGGAAAACCTGTGGGACTCTATGTAAAGGGCCGCGTCCCGGACGATTCGCGTCCTTCCGCCGCCATTATAGGGGCCAGGGCCGCGTCCGATTACGGGATCCAGATCGCCCGGATGCTGGGCGCGTCCTTAAGCCGCGCCGGCGTCCAGATCATCAGCGGTATGGCTCTGGGGGCGGACGGCGCGGGACATGAAGGAGCGCTTATGGAGGAAGGCGACACTTACGCGGTGCTCGGAAGCGGCGTGGATGTCTGCTATCCGCGGACACACCTGAACATGTATCTGGAGATTCCGGTCCGCGGCGGGCTGATCTCCGAGTTCCCGCTGGGAAGCGGCGCGCTGAAGGCTCATTTTCCCATGAGGAACCGGCTGATCAGCGGCCTGTCGGACGTGATCATCGTGGTGGAGGCCAGGGAGAAAAGCGGTTCCCTGATTACGGCGGAGCTGGCCCTGGAACAGGGCCGCGAGGTGATGGCGGTGCCCGGCATGGTGACGTCGGAATTAAGCCGCGGATGCAACCAGTTGATCCGTCAGGGAGCGGGAATCGTGACGTCTCCGGACGATATTCTGGAGTATTTTCAGATAAAGCAGGAAAAGATGTTAAGACTTCCTAAAAAAAATGAAAATGCACTTGCAAAGAAAGAAAAAATAGTGTATAGTTGCTTAGATTTACAACCGCGATTTATCGACCAGGTTGTAGAAGAGAGTGGTCTGCCGTTGGGGGAGTGCATGACGATTCTGCTTGAACTGGAGCTGAAGGGTTATGTTATGCAGCCGACAGGCCATTATTATGTGAAAAAGATCTAGAGGAGCAAGAGGCATGGCAAAGTATCTGGTAATCGTGGAGTCACCTGCGAAGGTCAAGACGATCAAGAAATTCCTGGGGAGCAGCTATGAAGTGGACGCCTCCGGCGGACACGTCAGGGATCTTCCCAAGAGCCAGCTGGGCATCGACGTCGAACACGACTATGAGCCCAAGTACATCACGATCCGCGGCAAAGGAGATATCCTGGCGAAGCTTCGCAAGGAAGTCAAAAAAGCGGATGTGATCTATCTGGCTACCGACCCGGACCGGGAGGGCGAGGCCATTTCATGGCATCTTATGAAAGCCCTGAAACTGGACGAGGCCGAGGGAAAGAAAGTCTACCGCATCAGTTTTAATGAGATCACAAAGAATGCGGTAAAGACCTCTCTTAAGGAGCCGAGACAGCTGGATATGAACCTGGTGGATGCCCAGCAGACCAGGCGTATTCTGGATCGGATGGTGGGATACCGCATCAGCCCGTTATTGTGGGCTAAGGTGAAGCGGGGACTGAGCGCGGGGCGCGTGCAGTCCGCAGCTTTGCGCATGATCTGCGACAGGGAGGAAGAGATCGAAGCGTTCATCCCGGATGAATACTGGGAACTGGAAGCGGATCTTCTCGATACTCCCGGTCCGGCGGACTCCGGGACAGGAGCGGCCAGAAAAGGAAGAATAAAGCCGCTCACCGCCAGATTCTATGGCGACGGAAAAGGCAGGGTGGAACTGACATCAAGGGAAGACGTGGATAAGATCCTGGCTGCCTTAAAGGACTGCCGCTACGTGGTGGATGAAGTAAAGAAGGGAGAGCGCGTTAAAAAAGCGCCGCTTCCGTTCACGACCAGCACGCTGCAGCAGGAGGCGTCCAGGAGCCTGAATTTCTCCACCCAGAAGACCATGCGTTTAGCCCAGCAGTTATACGAGGGCGTGACGGTGAAAGGATACGGAACGATCGGTCTGATCACCTACCTGCGTACCGACTCCACCCGTGTGGCGGAGGAGGCAGCCGCGGCCGCCCGCGCCTATATCGGGGAGACTTACGGCCTGCAGTATGTGGCCGGCGAGGAAGCCCGCAAAGCGAAAGGCGTCAAGATCCAGGATGCCCATGAGGCGATCCGCCCCACGGATATCCGCCTGACGCCCGCACAAGTGAAGGATTCTCTTGACAGGGATCAGTTCAGGCTTTATCAGCTGATCTGGAAACGGTTCGCGGCCAGCCGGATGTCGTCCGCGGTCTATACGACCATGACGGTGAAGGTGAAGGCGGGAGAGTATTATTTTAACCTGTCCGCGGCCAGACGTGTCTTCGACGGATATCTGTGCACCGGCATAGAGGACGATGAGAAAGACGACGACCTGTCGCTTGAGAATCTGACAGAGGGGAAAGAGTTAAAGCTGTCTCAACTGCGTGAGAGCCAGCATTTCACCCAGCCTCCGGCTCATTTTACGGAGGCGTCCCTGGTGAAAGCGCTGGAAGAGGAGGGCATCGGCCGTCCGAGTACTTACGCGCCGACGATCACCACCCTTCTCGGCCGCCGCTATGTGGCCAGGGAGAAGAAGAATCTGTATGTTACAGAGCTGGGCGAGGTGGTGAACCGCATCATGAAGGAGAATTTCCCAAGCATCGTGGACGTGAAGTTCACGGCCAACATGGAATACCTGCTGGACGGCGTGGGAGACGGCTCCGTGGACTGGAAGACCGTAGTGCGCAATTTCTATCCGGATCTTGACGAGGCCGTGAAAGCGGCCGAGAAGGATCAGCAGTCGGTCACGATCGAGGATGAGTTAAGCGACGAGATCTGCGAACTGTGCGGCCGCCGTATGGTCATCAAGTACGGTCCTCACGGGAAATTCCTGGCCTGTCCGGGATTCCCGGAATGCAAGAACACAAAGCCTTATCTGGAGAAGATCGGCGTTCCCTGTCCCAAATGCGGCGGGGAGCTGGTCGAGAAAAAAACCAGGAAAGGCAGGCGGTATTATGGATGTGAGAACAGCCCCGAGTGCGATTTCATGTCATGGCAGAAACCGTCCGGGACTCGCTGCCCCAAGTGCGGAAGCTACATGGTAGAGAAAGGCAGCAAGCTTCTCTGCAGCAATGAGACCTGTGGATACAGTGTCAATGCCGGAGAAATGTAAATACAAAACTTATATATTATAATTAATTTCAAAAAGTTCAAAAAACTATTGTTATCAAAAGAAAGATATGCTATAATTTGTGCGGCACTGAAGAATTATGGCTCTCTTTTGCAACAGAGAAAGGGGTTCGGAAGTAATGAGCGTGCAGTTGTTGGACAAGACTCGTAAAATTGGAAAATTGTTACACAACAATAATTCCAATAAAGTCGTATTCAACGACATCTGTAAGGTGCTGAGTGAGATCCTGGAATCGAACATCCTGGTCATCAGCAAAAAGGGAAAGGTCCTCGGCATCGGCCTCTGGCCCGGAGTTGAGGAGATCGAGGAACTGATCGAAGAGCAGCTGGGCGGATTTATCGACAAGATGCTGAACGAGAGGCTCTTAAGTATCCTTTCCACCAAAGAGAACGTGAATCTCGCGACTCTGGGATTCGCGGAGGACAATGTGAAGAAATACCAGGCCATCATCGCGCCCATCGACATCGCGGGCGAACGCCTGGGCACCCTGTTCATCTATAAGATGGACTGCCAGTACAACATTGATGACATCATACTCAGCGAGTACGGAACTACCGTTGTCGGTCTTGAGATGCTTCGCTCGGTCAACGAGGAGAACGCGGAGGAGACCAGGAAGATACAGATCGTCAAATCAGCCATCGGAACGCTGTCGTTCTCGGAGCTGGAAGCGATCACCCACATTTTCGAGGAGCTGGACGGCAATGAAGGCATCCTGGTGGCGTCGAAGATCGCGGACCGGGTCGGGATCACCCGCTCGGTGATCGTGAACGCCCTGCGGAAGTTTGAGAGCGCGGGAGTTATCGAGTCGCGTTCTTCCGGTATGAAGGGAACCTACATCAAGGTATTGAACGATGTGGTGTTCGACGAGCTGAAGCAGGTCAAGAACTCCGGAAACAAGTAGAATCGAAAATACGCAAACACGCAGAAGAGCCGTCGCGGACGGCTTTTCTGCGTCAGGGCGGTCAGTGCCGCGGAAGCGGGGATCGCCGCTGCGCGGAAAAAGGCATGCAGGAGACGGATATGGAGCCGGGAAACGCTGCGAGCAGCCGGGAAACGAACGGGCGAAAATCAAAAGAACAGGAGACAAACAAGCAGGAAGCGAAAGAACGGGAAATGATCCGGGAAGCCAAGAAACGTCTCCGCAGGACGCTGCTGGGGAACAGGCGGAGTCTTGCTTCGGAATACAGACAGGAGGCGGACGCGGCGATCCGGACGCTTCTTAAGCGGCAGCCGGCGTACACGGCGGCGCGGACTGTTTTTTGTTACGTGAGCGTGGCGGATGAGGTGGACACCAGGCAGCTGATCGCGGATATGCTGGCAGAGGGCAGGCGTGTCGCCGTACCGAGGTGCGGACGGGCAGGGAATGCGGCTGAGTGCGCGGACTCATATATGGAGGCCTTTGAGATCGCATCTTTCGACGATCTTGCGCCCGGCGCGTATGGGATTCCGGAACCGAAGGAAGGCTGCAGACCGGTATCGCCGCGGGAGATCGACCTGTGCGTCGTTCCCTGTCTGTGTGTTGGGACGACCGGGATCCGGCTGGGCTACGGCGGCGGCTATTACGACAGATATCTGCCCCGTCTGCGTCCCGGCACTGTCTGCGCGGCGCTTTGCAGAGAGAGGTCGCAGGGAGCGGAGCCGCCCGCGGAGGCCCATGACAGATCCGTCTCGATGGCTGTCACGGAAAAACATGTGATTTTTTACGAATTTACCAAATAAAGTTTGCCATTTCCTTAGAAAATGGGTATAATCAGTGCAGAACAGCTTCCCCTGCGGTCCGGGCAGAAAGGGCCGATTCGCATAAAATCCGGCACAAAATCTGGGGGGTATCTGCGTCATACTGCACAAATTAGCGGTTTTCGGACAGACCCCGCCAGAATTTGACAAGAGAATACAGATATGCTATAAAAGTCTTGGAAAGAATAAAACCATAATTGATCTTTCCGGAGGAGTTTGATATTATGAAACAGAAACAGATCATGCTGCCTTCCCTGGAAGACGCCAAGGCATTTGTCACGGCCGCGATGAAGTGTGATTTTGACGTGGATGTCTTCTATAACCGGATCACCATCGATGCCAAGTCCATTCTGGGTGTGCTGAGCCTGGATCTGACAAAGGTCCTGACTGTCCGGTATAATGGTGAGAATGAGGAGTTCGAGGCTTTTCTGGAGAAACAGGCAGCCAGGAAAGTAGCATAGAAGATATAGGAAAGAAACGCGGGGGAATTGTCCGATCTGAGTCAGACAATTCCCCTGTTTTGCGTGAGGCAGAATGCTGTCACGCGAAGCGTTTTCGAGGCGAAGCGTATCGCAGAGGATCATCCGATACCGCATACGGATACCGTAGAGCGATCAGAAAGGAGGCGGACCCGATGGAAAAGAAGCAGCCGGACACAGAACCCCGCGTCATCCGCATCTCGGTCCGCGACCTGGTGGAATTCGTCATGCGGGGAGGCGATATCGACAATCGGAGACTGGCCGGCGCGGAGCGGGAGGCCATGCAGGCGGGAAGCCGCATCCACCGTAAGATCCAGCGCGGGAAAGGCGGCAGCTATCACGCCGAGGTGGTCATGAAGCACACAGTGGACGAGGGAGAATTTGTGATCTCCCTGGAAGGCCGGGCCGACGGCGTGATCATCGAAGACGGAGGCGTCACGATCGATGAGATCAAAGGCGTTTATCTGGACATTGACCGGCTTACAGAGCCGGTGAAGGTGCATCTGGCCCAGGCCATGTGCTACGGCTATATGTACTGCGCGGACCATGACCTTACAGAGGTCACGGTGCAGGTAACCTATTGCAACCTTGAAAACGAGAATATACGTATTTTTCCGCAGGGTTATACCCGGGAGGAGCTGGAAACCTGGTTTGACGGCCTGATCCACGAATATGTGAAATGGGCCCGCTACCTCCACGAGCATGCCGCAAGCCGGGACGCGTCGCTGAAAGAGCTGGAATTCCCTTACGCCTACCGGGAGGGACAGAAGGAGCTGGCGGTGTCGGTATACAGGGCGATTGCCAGGGAGCGCAGCCTGTTTATTCAGGCGCCTACCGGCGTGGGGAAGACCCTGTCGGTGGTCTACCCGGGGCTTAAGGCCATGGGCGAGGGGCTGGTGGAAAAGATCTTTTATCTGACGGCCCGGACGATCACCAGAAGCGTGGCGGAGGAGACCTTTGCGATCCTGAAGGACCGGGGAATGCATCTGAAATCGGTGACGGTCACCGCTAAAGAGAAGCTGTGCTTTCTGGAGAAGCCGTCCTGCAATCCGGACGACTGCCCGTACGCGAAGGGCCATTTCGACCGGGTAAACGACGCCATCTGGGATCTGATCCACCGGGAATTCGGGATCACCAGGGCGTTGATCCTGCGCTACGCGGAAGAGTACCGGGTGTGCCCCTTTGAGTTCTGCCTGGATGTGAGCAGCTGGGTGGACGCGGTGATCTGTGATTACAATTATGTGTTCGACCCGGATGTGCGGCTGAAACGGTATTTCTCCGAGGGATCCGGAGGGGAGTACCTGTTTTTGGTGGACGAGGCCCATAATCTGGTGTCCCGGGCCCGGGAAATGTACAGCGCCGCCCTTATCAAGGAGGACGTGCTGCAGGCGAAACGGCTTCTGGCAGGGAAGAGCGCGAAGGTGTGCCGGTACCTGGAGCGGGTCAACAAGCTGCTGCTTGCGATGAAGCGTGAGACGGAAGGTTATGTGGTACATGAGGAGATCAACGCGCTGGCAGTGCTTCTCAATTCCCTGTACGGGGAGCTGGAGAATTTTCTGGACGATAACCGGCAGTTTGAGGAGCGGGAGCTGGTGCTGGATTTCTATTTTGAACTGCGAAGCTTCCTGATGATATACGACAGGCTGGACGAAGCGTATACGATCTATTCGGAGATCCTGGCGGACGGGCAGTTTATGGTGAAGCTTTTCTGCATGAACCCGGCCGGGAATCTGAAGGAGTGCCTGGAGAAAGGGCGCAGCACCATTTTCTTCTCGGCGACGCTTCTGCCGGTGAACTATTATAAGGAGCTTCTGAGCGGCAACCTGGACGACTACGCGGTCTATGCCGAGTCGCCGTTTCCGAGGGAGAACCGGCTCCTTTTGGTGGCGGATGATGTGAGCAGCCGTTATACCAGGAGAAACAGGCGGGAGTTTGAGAAGGTGGCCGATTATATCCGGGCGGCGGTGTGCGGACGCAGGGGAAATTACATGGTTTTTTTCCCGTCCTACGCCTATTTAAATGAAGTGATGGCGGTGTGGGAGGAGAAAGAGAGGCAGTGGAAGGAGCCGGTCACCGTCGTCTGTCAGGACAGCCGGATGAACGAGGCGCAGAAGGAAGAGTTTCTGCGCATGTTTGAGGAGGAGCGGGAGGAATCGCTGGCGGCCTTCTGCGTCATGGGAGGCGTTTTCTCCGAAGGGATCGATCTGAAGGAGGAGAGGCTGATCGGCGCGATCGTGGTGGGCGCGGGCCTGCCCATGGTCTGCACGGAGCAGGAGCTTCTGAAGGCGTATTTTGACCGGCAAGAAAAGCGGGGCTTCGATTACGCCTATCAGTATCCGGGGATGAACAAGGTGCAGCAGGCGGCCGGCCGGGTGATCCGGACGATGGAGGATAAAGGCGTGATCCTTCTGCTGGACGACCGGTTCCTGCGCGACGATTACCAGGCTGTTTTCCCGAGGGAATGGAGGCCGTTTTCCGTCGTGAACCAGAGAAATGTGGGACAGGCGATCGAGGAGTTCTGGCGGCGGGATCCGGATGGGAGACCGTGATACCGGAAACGGGAATCAGAGAGGAGAGAGAGTATGGCGAAGGAATATGACATTTTCCAGATGTATGTAAATGAGATGGCCGCGATCGAGGCATGCGGCGCGGCAGAAAATGCCGAGCTGGCTTTCAGAGCCGCGGCGGGAGACGACGCTGCGAAGAGCCGTCTGATCGAGGGAAATCTGAAATACGTTCTGGAACTGAGCCGGGATTTTTCGGGAAGCGGCGTGCCGGCTTCCGATCTGGTGCAGGAGGCCAACATGGCGCTTCTGATGGCGGTGGAGGAGTATGATCCGGCGGAAAGCGCGTCAGCGGCTGCGGCGCAGGATCCGGCGGAGAGCGTGTCAGCGGCTGCGGCGCAGGGGCCGGCGGGGAGCGCGGCGGACGCCGCAGGACAGTTTGAGAAATTCCTGGCGGAGCGGGTGAAGGCGGCGCTGAAGGCAGTCGTCGATGAGCACAAGGCCCAGAAAAAGATCGGGAAAAAAGTGCTGGACCGGGTCAATCTTCTCCAGGATGTCTCTAAGGAGATGGCCGAGGAGCTGGGGCGGGAGGCTACGGTACCGGAGCTGGCGCAGCGGCTTAAGATGACGGAGGACGAAGTGAAGGATATCATGAAGGTTGCGCTGGACGCGCTGAAGGCGCTGGGAGAGGAGTAGACGCCCGGTTTATTGGTTGCCGTTTTTATTTTTATTGCGGAATCCGCTGTTGTTGTAGTATAATAAAAAAGTAACCGTTCACATCCTGCGGGGAAGATGGCCGGAGGAAGCAGGGGATCGCGCCGCCCGGAGAAGAGGCGGACGCGGGAAGGAGGTCTTATGGAGAGCAGAATCATGAAACTGGAGTCAGCGACGGGGGTGCCGATCCGGATCATGCCGGGTCATTATTCGACAAATCATTCCCACATTAATTTCTATGTGGATACGACGGCCCTGAAAGCGCGGCAGAGCGAGGCGGAGCAGGCGGCAAAGGCGCTGGCGGCCCGGTATGTCTACGATACTGTGGTGGACACGATCGTATGCATTGAGGGGACGAATGTGATCGGCGCGTTTCTGGCGCAGCAGCTTTCGGAGGCGGGCGTCATGTCCATGAACGCCCACAAGACCATCTATGTGACGGAGCCGGAGTACGACAACAACGGCCAGCTGATCTTCCGCGACAACATCCGTCCGATGATCGCGGGCAAGAACATCATCGTCCTGCTGGCGGACGTGACCACCGGCCGGACCACGGCCCGCTGCGTGGAGGCGATCCAGTATTACGGCGGGATCGTCCGCGGCGTCTGCGCCCTGTTCAGCGTCGTGCCGCAGATCAAGGAGTTCCCGGTGAACGCGGTGTTCACGGATAAAGATATCCCGGATTACAAGGCGTATCCGGCCATGGAATGCCCGTACTGCAGGAGCGGGATCCCGCTGGACGCGCTGGTGAACAGCTACGGGTATTCGAAGCTGAGATAGAGGTTGGCGGTGGTGAGAAAGAAAATTTTATTATGACAGTTACAGTGGCATATAAAATGGGAATGAAACTTTCAGAAGAACAGATAGCAGAAATTGAAGCTGCCAAAGCAAGGCCGATCGTTTATGATGAGGATTCGCCGGAATTAACGCCAGCGATGGAAAAAGCCTTTCTATTGGCGGCAAGGAATCGAAACAGATATAAGAAAGAAATCTCATGAGAGAACGCCTTCGGCGCAGCCGGCGTAAGCCGGCGGTTTCCGGAGGCTTTTATCTTGTAAATTTTTCCGTGCTATGATATAGTGGATGAAAATGCGACAGCAGGAGGCAATCAAAATGGATTATAACGCGCTCAGTGAACTGTTATTTCCGGATGTGACCGATACGCCGGAGGCGCTTGAAGAAAAATATCCGCCGCGCAGCCTTCCGGAGGGCGCGGTCGTCAGCCGCATGGGACCGAGCCCCACGGGCTTTGTCCATCTTGGCAATCTGGTGCAGGGGATGACGTCGGAGAGGATGTGCCATCAGTCCGGCGGCGTTCTGTTCCTGCGCGTCGAGGACACGGACAGCAAGCGTGAGGTGCCCGGCGCCATCGAGATGCTGATCGAGGGACTTTCCCACTATGGGATCAATTTTGACGAAGGCGCGGTCCTCGGCGGGGAAAAGGGCGGCTACGGACCCTATAAGCAGTCGCTGCGCGGCCCCATTTACCATGTCTACGCAAAGAAGCTGGTGAAGGAGGGCAAGGCCTATCCCTGCTTCTGCACGGAGGAGGAGCTTGCCGCGATGCATTCCGCCCAGGAGGCCGCGAAGGAGAATTTCGGGTATTACGGAAAATACGCCGTCTGGCGCGACCGGTCCATGGAGGACATTCAGGCCGCGCTGGCGGAAGGGAAGCCGTGGGTGCTCCGATTCCGCTCGGAGGGTTCCATCGAGCATAAGATCAAATTTACGGACGGCATCAAGGGGGCGCTGGAGCTTACCGAGAACGATATCGACCATGTGCTTCTGAAATCGGACGGGATACCGACCTATCATTTCGCCCATGTGGTGGACGACCATCTGATGCGGACGACCCATGTGGTGCGCGGCGACGAATGGCTTTCCAGCCTGCCGCTGCACATCCAGCTTACGGCCGCATTGGGCTTTAAGCTGCCCAAATATCTGCATGTGGGGACGCTTCAGAAGATGGACGGCAATTCCAAGCGGAAGCTGTCCAAGCGCAAGGACCCGGAGCTGGCGCTTTCTTTCTATCGGGAGCAGGGCTACCCCACCCGGTCGGTCTATGAGTATATCATGACGATCCTGAATTCGAACTTCGAGGACTGGCGCAGGGCGAACCCCATGGCCCCGGTAGGCGACTTTAAGTTCTCACCGAAGAAAATGAATCCGGCCGGCGCGCTGTTTGACGAGAACAAGCTGCGCGACGTCTCCAAGGACGTGATCAGCCGCATGACAGCCGGGCAGGTCTACGACGGAGTCTGCGACTGGGCGCGGGAGTTCGATCCCGCCTTCGCGGCGCTTCTTGAGAGGGATCCGGACTACGCCCGCGCGATCCTGGCCATCGGCCGCGGCGGGAAGAAGCCGCGCAAGGATTTCGCCGTCTGGAGCGAGGTGAAGCCGTATATGAGCTTCTTCTATCCGGAGATCTTTAAGCCGGATTATACCGCGCCGGAAGGCATGGACGCCGCTGATATGGCAGAGATCCTGAAAGCTTATTACCGCCGGTGCGGGCGGCCGGAGAGCGGCGCTGAGGCGCAGGGTGCGCTGGAAGCGGACAGCGCGGCGTGGTTTGAGGGCATCAAGGCGCTCGCCGCCGGCCTGGGTTACTGTCCGGATACGAAGCTCTACCGCTCCGAGCCGGAGAAGTGGAAAGGGAGCGTCGGCGACGTGTCGATGGCGATCCGCATCGCGGTCTGCGGCAGACAGCAGTCGCCGGATCTCTATGAAGTTATGCGGGTGATGTGCAGCGTCGACGGCGGGCTCTTTATCGGGAGACTGAAAATGGCTGCGGAGGCGCTCGGGGAGGATACCGCGGACTGGGATGCGTGATGAGGCGCATGGTTGCGGAAGGTACGCGTGACAGGCGGGACCGCGGCACATTCTGGACGCTCATGACTCCGAAGGGAAGTCTTTCTAAATTCAAAAACGCCAGTTTGAGGGCAACGGCAAATTCGCGGGAATTTCTGAAGAAATTCTCGCTCAGGTTACGTCAGTATGCAAAAAACGCGCCAGTGACGCGTTTTTTGTATTGCCGCTCCGCCCATGACTTGAGGTCATGGGCTCCGGCCCTCAAACTGACGTTTTTTCATTAAGAAAGACTAACCCTTCTCCGTAAATCGCGCCCAGGATGTGCCGCGGCCCCGCCTGTCACGCTGGGTTGTCGCATATGTGAGAGAGAAGCTTCTACACTATATGTAGCACGATATACAGTTATGCAGTGCGATATACAGTATGTGCTGGCGTTCCTTGCTCCCGGAAGAACCAGCGCAGGAAGCCTACTCCTCCTGAGGTGAATTTTGTGAGCGGCTGAAAAGTCCTAGTGAACAGAGATTTGCGTTGGTACGAAAAATGGGAGGACCAGGGAACTCAACTTACGGATGCACACACGCTGGTCCCATTTTTCGTGCCGCTTTTAGCAAATCGCTGTGAACTTAGACTTTTCCCGCGAGCAAACCTGAACCTCAGGAGGAGCAGGCTTCCTGCGCGTACCTTCCGCGACCATGTGCGCAGGCATTTCAGAGTATAAAACAACACTACAGCACATGTGACAACGAGCAAACGGGACAGCAGTCATAACATACAAAATCCCCTCGAAAACGGTTGACTTATGCCTTCAAATTACGTATAGTTAGTGTGACATAAAAACCCCCGGGATACCGCACCCCGCGCGGGTGCAGACACGAAGCGAGAGCAGGAGGAATAACATGAGCGTAAGACGGATCTATGTA
>CANQGA010000023.1 GCA_947600145.1 uncultured Lachnospiraceae bacterium
CGACGAGGAGAACAATATCAACTGGGCCCGTATGCTTGAGAAAGCGGGCTGCCATGTGATCTACGGCCTGGTGGGCTTAAAGACCCACTCCAAGATCACGCTGGTGGTGCGGCGGGAGGAGGACGGGATCCGCCGTTACGTGCATCTGGGCACCGGAAATTACAATGATTCCACGGCCAAGCTGTACACGGACTGCGGCCTTCTGACCTGCCATCCGCAGATCGGCGAGGACGCCACGGCGGTCTTCAACATGCTGTCCGGCTATTCGGAGCCCCAGCAGTGGAACCAGCTGGTGGTGGCGCCCATCTGGCTGCGCAAGCGTTTCCTGCGGCTGATCGAACGGGAGTCGGCCAACGCGAAGCTGGGCCGGCCGGCCCGGATCATCGCCAAGATCAATTCCCTCTGCGACCGGGACATCATCGCCGCTCTCTACGAGGCGTCCTGCGCAGGCGTGAAGATCGACCTGATCGTCCGCGGCATCTGCGGCCTGAAAGCGGGGGTGCCGGGCCTGAGCGAGAACATCTCGGTCCGGTCCATCGTGGGATATTTCCTGGAGCACTGCCGGATCTTCTATTTTGAAAATAACGGTACGCCGGAATACTATATGGCCAGCGCCGACTGGATGCCGCGGAATCTGGACCGCCGCGTGGAGATCATGTTCCCGATCCTCTCGCTGGAGCTGCAGGAGAAGGCCATGCATATCCTGGAGGTGCAGCTGGAAGATAACTTAAAGGCCCATGTGCTGAAGCCCGACGGCAGCTACGAGAAGATCGACCGCCGCGGCAAGGAGCCGGTGGGCGCCCAGGACACCTTCTGCGGCGAGGCCGTGGCCGCGGTGAAGGCGCACCAGGCATTGCAGGATCCTGTTAATACACGCGTGTTCGTTCCGGTGGAAAGCCATGAAGATCTATGATATTTCTCAGGAGGTGTTCGGCTGCGTCGTATTTCCGGGGGATCCGGCGCCGGAGAGGCAGATCCTCTCCGAGCTTGAAAAGGGCGGCAGCTGTAATCTGACGGCGATCCGGATGTGCGCCCACAACGGGACCCATGTGGACGCGCCGTACCATTTCTGCGCGGATGGAAAGACGATCGACGAGGTCGGACTTGCGGTCTGGATCGGGCCGTGCTATGTGGCGGAGCATGAAGGCGTCGTCACTGCGGAGGACATGCGGCGGATCCTTAGGCGGGCGGAGAAAGCCGGCGGAAACCGGATTTCGGCATGGGCTGAGCCCGCTGACGCGGCGGGGGTGTCAAAGCGAATTCTGATCAAGGGCAGGGCGGAGCTTTCCGCGGAGGCCGCCCGGGTATGCGTCGAAGCAGGCCTGCTCCTTTACGGAAATGAGTCCCAGACGGTGGGACCGGAGAGCGCCCCGGCCGAGGTCCATCGGATCCTGCTGGGCTCCGGCTGTGTGCTCCTGGAAGGGATACGCCTCGGAGGCGTCCCGGAGGGCGCGTATCTGCTGAACGCGGCGCCGCTGAATCTCGGAGGCGCGGACGGCGCGCCGTGCAGGGCGGTGCTTATGGAGTTGGAATAAGAGAAGCATCCCCCGTAGGGGGGTATGTCCGGAGGACGTAGTATCGTGTACGGGGCTGTTGCGGGAGCGGGTCGGCCGGTCCGGCAGCAGCCCCGGTGTTATTTAACGGAGAAGGAAGCAGCGAATCATGACAGATAAAAACGGAGCAGATAAACAGAGAGAATGGCAGAGCGCGCGGCTCCGGCTTATCACTGCCATCCGTCAGCTCGGCTTTCCGGCGGAACTGGGCCATGTGGTGGCGCAGAATCTGGGCAGCCCGAAAGCGATGGAGCGGATGATCTCCTATCTCACCTATGTGAAGCCGCGGAAGGCGGAGCTGGTCGTCGATGAGATGCTGGCGATCTGCAGCGAGATCGACGCCTGGCGGGGGAAGAAGGCCAGCGAGGCGGCTAACGCCAGCTACAATGAGATGCTGAATTTCGGGCTGGGCGGGGATGAAGACGATGACGATACCGATACCGAGGAGGATTTATGAGGCTGTTTATCGCGATTCAATTCAATGATCAGATGCTTGACGCCCTGACGAAGCTGCAGGATGATCTGCGCGCCATGGGCGTGACCGGCAATTACACAAAGCGGGAGAACCTGCACCTGACGCTGGCCTTTATCGGCGAATACGGCCGCCCCGAGGACGTGCTGGACGCGATGGAGCAGGCGGATTTCCGCGCGATTTCGATCCGTCTGCAGGGCGTGGGCAGCTTCGGCGACATTTTCTGGGCGGGAATCGCTGAGAACCGGGATCTGGAACTGTACGCGAGGCGGCTCAGAAGGGCGCTTGCCGAGCAGGGAATCCCATTTGACAGAAAGAAATTCTCGCCGCACATCACGCTGATCCGGAACGCACGCTATAAAAACGGGGAGCGGATCCCGGCGCCGGCGCTGCCGGAATGCGGGATGGAAGTGACCGGGGCGTCGCTTATGAAGTCGGAGAGAGGGCGGAATGGGATGGTGTATACGGAGATCAGATACAAGGATTAGAAATAATGATTCGGGCAAATATATTTAAGATTGCCATGGGAAAAGTCAACAAATTGTTGACTAATATACCTGCAAAGGAGTATACTGATATTATAAAAGGGAGGATGTTACTATGTACGCGACAGATTTTGTCCAGGTAGGCACCAATATTCAGGAGAAACTGAACGAAAAACGGATGACCCAACAGACTCTGGCGGATGCTCTCGGTATTTCCAAGCAGGTCATGAATAAGATTATTAAGGGGAACAAAGCTATTAATGTCAACGAATTGGTCCGGATTGCCGATTCGCTTGGAACTTCTGCAGATGAGTTGCTGAGAGCAGCAGCCGAACCGGTTTCTGCAGACAGGTTAAGTTTTATGGGAGCGGTTCAAAATGAGACGACGAAGGAACGGATCAATTTGATCCGGACAGCGATCGATGAGATTCACAGGTTGGAGGGGCTGCTGGATGAAGAATGAACTAAATCAATCGGATATAGCCGAAATAAAGAATCGCGTAAAAGAGAAGCTGGGATTATGCAGAAAAGGAAACGATATTATTGGAATCCAGATATTCGCAATTCTCAGTTTGTACGCAAGAGTGATCTATTATCCTTTGGGAGAGGATGCTCCCTGGGGATTCACCAGAATCAGCGGTGCTGCGAACGATTCGTCTCTCATGAAGCCATTTGTTGCCATCAATTCTTCTATCCCCATTGATTGCCAGGTATTTGCCGCTGCGCATGAGTTGTATCATATTTGGTACGAACGAACTCCGGATATTGTCCCTGCAGATCTGCTTAACGAGCAGAATAAGGAGATCGGCGAGAAGAAGGCCAACCGGTTTGCCGCGGAATTCCTGGTGGATGAACCGCTGCTGCGCCAGGAAATTGAGATGTATCAGATTCAAAATTATACGATCAAAAATATACTGCAGCTGGCGGATCTTTTCACGGTTCCATATCGGACAATGGTGAAACGACTGAGAGAAATCAACTCGATCAGCGAATCGGATCAGCAAAGGTTCCTTTCTGAAACGGAGACAGCGATTGAACAGTATAAAAAATTATATGCGATTCCCGCTAAAAAGGCTGATAACCGCATTGCGCTGGATAATCTGACCGAATTGGCGGTGGCTGCATACAGGGCGAAGTATATTACATATGAAAAGTTGGAATATCTGCTGAAAATGAGTAATCTGCAGCCGGAAGATCTGGGAATAGAACCAGAGTCTGTCTGCTCGTTCCCCTCTGAGGATGAATTAGATCGTATCATGGAGGAAGAAACGTGATAGACAGAATGATCGTTGACGCAGATCTGTGTATAAAGCTGGGAGGCAGCAGCAAGTACCGGTTTCTCTATGATCTTTTGCCGCAGATTTCAGGTGAGGTTTATATACATACGCACGCGTATGGCGAAGTCATGCTGCCGTCAAGCGCTGTGAGCCAGTTGCGGGAATTGGCTGATGAAAAGAAGATCAGCGTTGTAAATGAAGATGATTTGGATAGCAGGGTAAGAACACTTTACAACGCGGCTTACAATATCCTTGCAGGTGTAATGCTCGATCCTGAAAGACCGAATAAAAATAGGGGAGAGGTTTGTTCTCTTGCATATGCGAAAGCCGCAGGAATTCCCGTATTTGCAACCGATGAGCGTGAACTGCAGCCAATGATTGATAAATTATTGAATACAGGAATGGATGATATCCGCTGCATAAGAATCGTGGATATTGTTAATATGGCAAAAAGCGGCGATATTGCCTTATCACGCAAGGAGGCGAAAGCGCTTTGGGTAATTGCCGGGAAGAAAAAAGAAGTGTTTGATGAAGAAGTATGGCCAGCCGGACAGGAAAATGAAAAATGATATAATTCGAATTTTTCCCAGATACGGAAAATACTTTTAACGATAAAGTAAAGAAAAATTAAGGCAATCTCCCGCAAAGTATGATATAATCTCGATAGAGATTATATCTGCGCCGGTTTGCGCCGACCGAAGGGAGGGCAAACACCGAAGCGAACCGTGTGCATCCCCCGGAGGGAGCATGATACCCATTCAGACATACCGCGGCACAACGGATCATACAATACCTTAACCGACGCCCTATCTTTTGGAAAAGGAACAAAGGAGGAAACGTTTCATGTCCCAGATGAATATACTTGTAGTAGACGACGAACGCGAGATCGCCGATATGGTGGAGATCTACCTGGTCAGCGACGGCTATAAGGTCTTTAAGGCGAACAACGCTCAGGAAGGTCTGGACATTCTCGATAAGGAGGAGATCCACCTGGTGCTTCTGGACATCATGATGCCCGGCATGGACGGGCTGGAGATGTGCCGGAGGATCCGGGAGACCAGCAATATCCCGATCATCATGATGAGCGCCAAGTCCACGGATCTGGACAAGATCCTGGGGCTGGGAACCGGCGCCGACGATTATGTGACGAAGCCGTTCAACACGCTGGAGCTGACGGCCCGCGTCAAGTCCCAGCTGCGGCGCTACACACAGCTGAATCCCAACAGCACGACCCGCGAGGTGGAGAAGAATGAGATCGCGATCCGCGGCCTGGTGATCAATAAGGACAACCATAAGGTCACGGTTTTCGATGAGGAGATCAAGCTGACGCCCATCGAGTTCGACATCCTGTACCTGCTGGCGTCAAATCCGGGAAAGGTGTTCAGCACCGACGAGATCTTCGAGCGGGTCTGGAATGAGAAGGTTTACGAGGCCAATAACACCGTTATGGTACATATCCGCCGCCTGCGCGGGAAGATGAAGGAAGATACGAGGGAGAATAAGATCATCACCACGGTGTGGGGGGTAGGATACAAAATTGAGAAATGATATGAGCCGCAGGTATCATACCCGCGTCATCACCAACATCATTTACAGCGCGGTACTGGCCTGCCTGGTGGAAGTGTTCGTGGTCACGAACCTCTCCATGGTGGGCCGCTATGCCGTAGAGAACGGAAGGGAAGGGAGCCTGGCTGCCATGTTCTATCAGCCGGAGGCTCTCGTTGTGGTACTCTATCTGCTTCTGGGAGTGGCGGTCTTCTCGGTCACATTTCTCTTTCTGCAGCGGGAAGCGCTGGCGTACATTACGAAGATCTCCGCGGCCATGCAGAATATCGCGGCCGGCGATCTGAACACGACGGTGGAAGTGGTCGGCGATGATGAATTCTCCGTGATGGCCGCGAATATCAACCAGATGGTGGGGGAGATCCGGGAGCTGATGGATAAGGAGCGCGAGTCGGAGCGGACGAAGAATGAGCTGATTACCAATGTGGCCCATGATCTGCGGACGCCGCTGACGTCCATCATCGGATATCTGGAGCTGCTGTCCGGTCCGGTACAGCTGGAGCCGGAGATGCGGGAGAAATATATCAATATCACTTATACCAAGGCGAAACGCCTGCAGAAGCTGATCGAGGACCTGTTCGGCTTTACGAAGCTGAACTACGGCAAGATCTCCATGCGGGTGTCGCAGGTGGATATCATTAAGCTCTTAAGCCAGCTTTTGGAGGAATTTTATCCGAATTTCATGGAGAAGGACCTGTCCTACGAGCTGCAGAGCAATGTGCCGTCCAAGGTGATCACCGCCGACGGCAACCTTCTTGCCCGCCTGTTCGACAACCTCTTAGGCAACGCGATCAAGTACGGGGCCGAGGGAAAGAAGATCCTGGTGAAGGTTCATGCCGATGAGGAATTCGTGACCGTGTCGGTGACAAACTACGGATATGTGATTCCGAAGGAGGAGCTTCCGCTCCTGTTTGAGAAATTTTACCGGGTGGAGCAGTCCCGTTCCACGAACACCGGAGGGACCGGACTGGGACTTGCCATCGCCAAGAACATCGTGGAAATGCACGGCGGCACCATCGGCGTGACCAGCGATCTGAGCGGCACGGTGTTTACGGTGAAGCTGCAGGTGAATTTCGATATCAATAAGGAACATTTCGGAAGCCCGGGAGACAGCCATGAATATGAGATGTAGATTATTTGCAGGGTCCATACTTTGTATGCTGGCCCTGTCTGTCGTATTTCCATGTAAACCGAACGCCGGTGACGGCCTGCTCGCGCTGACGGCGTGGGGAGCTGAGGGCGCGGCGCCGGACACAACGGCGGAGCCGGAAAATGAAGACGCGGCCGGGCTTGCGCCCGCGGCCGAGACCGTTTCGGCCGGGGATCTGTCCCTGAGTGTGTCGTACGGATACGACAACCGCGCCAAGGGCGGACGGTACGTGCCGGTGGACGTGACCATTTCCAATCAGGGGGACAGGGATTTCTCCGGGAAGTTAAAGCTTCTGACGATGGAATCGGATTATGATGTCTACCGCTATGAATACCCGGTATCGGTTCCGGCGGGTCAGACCTGCAGGAAGCATCTTTATGTGCCCATGGGAAACCGGGCGGAGCAGATGTATGTGAACGTGACGGATGAGGAGGACGGTCTGATCCTGAACGAGAGGGTTCAGCTGAACTTCAGCGTGGATATGCCGGAGCTGTTCATCGGAACGCTGACCGATACGCCGGATATGCTGACGGTGTGGGACGGCATCGGCGTTGATTACAGCATGCTGCGGACGAGGGTGATCCCTTTTGACGCGGAGACGTTTCCGGCGGATGCGATGGGCCTGGATCTGTTTGACGTTCTTCTGATCAGTAATTTCCGTATCCGCGATCTGTCTTCCGGGCAGAGTCAGGTCCTGATCGAATGGGTCCGCAGCGGAGGGACCATGATCCTGGGGACAGGTCTTCGCGCGGATGACACTCTGGGACGGTTTGCGCCGGAGCTTCTGGAGGAATCCTACGATCCGCCGGTGGTCCGCGAGGTCGATATGGGGGATGAGTATGCCAGGGAGAATCCGGCGGACGCGACTTTGATGATCCCGTGTCTGGATTTCTCACTGACCGGAGGGGAGATCCTGTTTTCCGACGAGCAGCAGGCGCTGGTGGCGTCTGTCTCCTACGGCAAGGGAACGATTGCGGTAGCGGCTTATGATTTTACGGATATTGAGTCGTTCTGCCGCCGGAATCCCGCCTATATGGACGACCTGCTGACGGCGGTTCTGGGAGAGACGAAGCTGGCCGCTCTGGCGCAGGCCGTGTACAGCGGCAATTCGGATCAGTACTGGTCGGCCCGGGCTATGCTCAACACGGGAAATGTGCGCCAGCTGCCGGATCTGCGTCTCTATACGCTGGAGATCGTGATCTATCTTTTTCTGACGGGTCTGGCGATCTATATTTTCCTGAAGCAGAGGGATCTGACGGATTATTACCGCCGAAGCGTGGTGGTGCTGGCGCTGCTGTTTTCGGGCATTATCTATTTCATGGGGAGCAGGACCCGTTTTACGGGGACATTTTACAATTACGCGCAGTTTCTGGAGACGACGTTTGATTCTGTCAGCGAGACTTCCTACATCAATATCCGCGCTCCTTACAACAGGCCGTATCAGGCCCATGTGCCGTCCGGCTATTCGGTGAAGCCGATCACGCGCAGCTACTACAGTGAGGAAATGGCGCCGCGCTTTACCGGCGGGGAAACGCCGCAGGTGAGTTTAAGCTTCGGGGAAGAGAAGACGGTGATCTCGATCCAGGGCGTGCCCGCGTTCGAGCCCCGGTATTTCCAGATGAACAAGGTGACGGAGAACACGGACATGATCGGCTTTGACGGCGATCTAGAGATGGACGGGGGCCGGCTTACCGGAAGCGTCACGAATCTGTTTCCGCAGACAGTGCGCAGCTGCGCGCTCCTGTTTAACAACAAGCTGATCCGGCTGGGGGACATGGAGCCGGGGCAGACCGTAGAGATCGGTGAAATGGAGATGCTGACTTATCCGAAGAGCGCGTCCTATCAGGTGGCGGCGTACCTGTCCGGAGAGAGCGGGTTTGAGCAGGCGGACATCAGCAATGAGGAGTACGTAAAGGCCGCCGGGAATACGGATATGATCCAGTTTTATCTGGACAATCATATGCCTTATTTTACGATCCCGAGCGCCCGGATCGTGGGGATCGCGGATGTCGCGGAGACCGGCGGGGGCGTCATGGCCGCGAACGGAGCCGCCGGCGTCACGGTGGTATCTTCGACGGTGTCTGTTTATTCCAGTGATGATGAGGTTCTGTACCGGTCGGCTCTGATCAAGTCTCCGGCTGTGCTGGCGGGCAGCTATGACGCGGCGGCCAATACGCTTTACGGCATCGATCCGCTGACGCTGGAATATTCGCTGGGAACCGATGTGCAGGTGGAAAAGCTGGAATTTGACTACGTATCTCCGGTCTTTACGGATCAGAGCGGAAGCGGACTGGCTGTTTTTGAGGGAACGATTTATTTCTATAACCATCTGACCGGCGTGTATGACGAGATGGACGCGGAGAAATCGGAGTACGGCGCGCATGAGCTGCTCCCGTACCTGACAGATGACAATAAAATCACGGTCCGCTATTATTACGGCAATCTCAATCAGTATAACTGGAACATCCTGCTTCCGATGCTGAATATCGTGGGGAGGGAGTATTGATGCTTCGAATCGAGAATCTGAAGAAGGTCTTCGGCCGCACGGTGGCCCTGGACGGGCTGAATATGACGGTGGAGCAGGGCGCCCTCTATGGCTTTGTGGGGCCCAACGGCGCCGGCAAGACGACGACGATCAAGACGATCATCGGACTTCTGGCTCCTGACGACGGGCGTGTCCTGGTAAATGGACTGGACGTGAGCAGGGAACGGAGCCGGGTCATGGCGCGGATCGGCTATGTGCCGGACGCGTTCGGCGTCTATGACAATCTGAAGGTGTCCGAGTATATGGAGTTTTTCGCGGCCTGTTACGGCCTTACGGGACTGAAGGCGCGAAAGCGCTGCCAGATGCTTCTGGGACAGGTGGGACTGGATGACAAGGAGGATTTCTATGTGGAGGGCCTTTCGCGGGGCATGAAGCAGAGACTGTGCCTGGCCCGGGCGCTGATCCATAATCCGCCGGTTCTGGTCATGGACGAGCCGACGGCAGGGCTGGATCCGAGGACGCGCTATGAATTCAAGGAGATCTTAAAGGAGCTGCAGGGGCAGGGGAAGACGATCCTGATCAGTTCCCACATCCTGCCGGAGCTGGCGGAGATCTGTACGGATATCGGCGTGGTGGATCAGGGCCGGATGGTATTTGAGGGCAGTATGGATGAGATCCTGGCCCAGATCAATGTGTCCAGCCCGCTGCTGATCTCGGTGAGCGGAAGCCAGCAGGAGGCGCTTAAGATCCTGCGTTCCCATCCGGAGGTCGAGACGATCTCGATCCGCGAAGAGGATATTGTGGTAGGTTTTTCGGGGGATAAGAAAGACGAGGGCGCCCTGCTTCAGACGCTGGTCGAGGCGGGCGTGAAGGTGTACGGGTTCGTCCGTGAGAAAGGAAGCCTGGAATCCGTGTTCATGCAGATCACGGACCACAGCGGCGAGGAGGTGGTACTGATCCGTGAAGATTAATCCGATCTACCGGCAGGAGAGCCGGGCGGGGGCCAGATCTTTTAAGCTGCCCCTCATTATTCTGGGTTTTAATTCTGTTCTGGCGGTGGTGGCGCTCCTTTACATGTATTCGATGATCACCCAGGTGCGGCTGACGGCGGAGATCCAGTATTCCAGTTTTCTGGGGCTGTACACGTTCGTGGCTACGGTGGAATTCGTGCTGCTGCTGTTCATCATTCCCGGGCTGACGGCCGGGAGCATCAGCGGTGAGCGGGAACGGCAGACGCTGGAGCTGATGCTGACCACGGGGATGCAGGCCGCTGACATTGTGGTGGGCAAGCTGGTACAGGGACTTTCCACCATTTTCCTTCTGATCGTGTCCAGTTTCCCGATCCTGGGACTGGTATTTATCTACGGCGGCGTGACCATGCTGGATGTGGGGCGGCTGCTTCTGTGCTATGTGGTGACGGCGGTATTTCTGGGAAGCGCCGGCCTCTTCTGCTCGGCGGTCATGCGGCGCTCGACGATGGCTACGGTCTCAGCCTATTCGGTGATGGTCATTCTGACTGCCGGGACGCTGATGGTTAATTATCTGGCGGACGGACTTGCGGAAATGACCTCTGTGGGCGGGGAGGCGGCCGGGTGGCCGCTGTATCTGCTTTTGTTCAATCCCGCGGCCACATTCCAGACGGTGCTGTCCCGTCAGATGGGCAGTGAAAGCGGCTTGGGAGTGCTGTTTCCGCAGCTTGACCGGATCGCGGAAATGGGGGCAGCCGGCCGGTACTGGCTTCCGGTCAGTATGGCGGCGCAGCTGCTGCTGGCGGCGGCGTTTCTGTGGGGCGCGGTGAGAAAGACGGAGCCGTCCGTAACAAGGCGCCGGCGGAGATAAGATGCGAAGACAGTAAATTCCGGGCCAGGGGGAGAATCCCTTCCGGTCCGGATGAGAAATCAGGGAAAGGAATAAGTCATGACAGATCCTAACCGTCTGTGTCCGGGATGTATGCATGAGTGGGGCAGGGCGCAGGAACCCTGCCCAAACTGCGGTTTTGTGGAGATGCGGTATGAGCGCCCGGCCAGGCAGCTGCCGCTTCGGTATATATTGAACGGTAAATATATGACGGGCAAAGCGATCGGAGAAGGAGGCTTCGGAATCACCTACATCGGGTGGGATCTGAACCTTCAGGTCCGCGTGGCTGTCAAGGAATATTTCCCGGTCAGTCTGGCTGCCCGGGAAAGCGGCCAGTCCAGCCATATTCTTGCCCTTCCCGGCGTGCGTCAGGAGAACTATCGCCAGGGCCTGGAGAAATTCATGACGGAGGCCAGGACGCTGTCGAAGTTCTATGATCTGCCCGGGATCGTGACGGTGAAAGACTTCTTCTTTGAAAATGATACCGCCTATATGATCATGGAATATGTGGACGGGATCACGCTGGGCTCTTATCTGAAACAGCACGGCCAGATTACGGAGCAGGAGGCGCTGGTGCTGTTTTATCCGGTGATGGAATCCCTGAAGACAGTTCATCAGGCCGGGATCATTCACAGGGACATCAGCCCTGACAATATCATGATGACCACGGACGGCAGGATGAAGCTCATCGACTTCGGCGCCGCCAGATTTGCCGGCGGGGACACGGAGCGGAGCCTGACGATCATCCTGAAGCACGGCTACGCTCCCGCGGAGCAGTATCAGAGCCATGGAAACCAGGGCCCCTGGACAGATATTTACGCGATCTGTGCCACCATGTACCGGATGATCACCGGAAAGGTGCCTCCCAGCGCCATGGACCGGCTCCATGAAGACACGCTGGAAGAGTTCGCGTCCCTGAACTGCCGGGTCTCTGATCAGACTGCCTATGCCATCATTGACAGGGGCATGGCGATCCGGGTGGCGGACCGTTATCAGAGCATGGACGAGCTGATGCAGGGCCTGTACGGCACAGACGGGAAAAAAGTGCGCCGGGTGAGAAAACAGGGCGAGAATGGCATGGCCCCGGTGTGGAAATGGGGCGCCGCGGGTGCCGCGGTTCTGGTCTGCGTTCTTGGGATCACGGGAATGTTCCTATTGAATGGTCGAAAAAGCCGTGAAGCCGGCAGGATCCCGGCCGGAACCGCAGAGAACTTTGCGGACGGTTCGGGCGGCAGTCAGATTCCCGGTGCGGGCGGTTCGGGCGGCGATCCGATTTCCGGCGGAAGCGGCTCGGAAAACATGCCGGCTCCCGGAACGGACGATCCGGAAGGCGAGCTGGCTCCCGGTTCGGACGGCCTGGAAAGCAGCCGGCCGTCCGACAGCGGCAGTCAGGGAAACAGTCAGGATAATCCACCGGTTTTCGAATGGCCGGAATTCGACCGGGAAGAGCTGGCCGGGCTTCGCGCCGAGGCGGAGAGTTCCGCGCAGAAGCTGGCCGCGGGGGGATATCATATGCTCATGGCTCAGGAGAACGGAACCGTGGCTGCTCTGGGCAGCAACATTTACGGAGAACTGGATGTGGAGCACTGGAGCGGTATGAAGGCGGTCTATACGGGGAAATACCATACCCTGGGGCTTCGGACCGACGGAACGGTTCGGGCTGCGGGATACGCCTCTTACGGAGAATGCGCAGTGGATTCCTGGAAGGACATCGTGCAGGCTGCCGCGGGGAACCTGCATTCAGTGGGTCTGCGGGGCGACGGAACCGTGACGGCCGTTGGAGATAACAGAAGAGGACAGTGCGATGTCTTTGAGTGGAGCGATATCATACAGGTGGCTGCCGGAGCGGATTATACCCTGGGCCTGCAGGATGACGGAACCGTGGCCGCTGCCGGAAGTTCGGCGGGATGCGAGGTAGGGGACTGGACCGATATCGTATCCATCCGCGCAGGGGATGCGCTCAGCGCCGGGCTGAGATCGGACGGGACCGTCGTTCTGGCAGGGCAGGCGGAGGAGTATCAGGAAGCAGAGAACTGGAAACAGGTCATTCAGGTCGTTCTGGGCCGGGATTATATTGCGGGGCTTCTTGCCGACGGGCGCGTAGTGGCGGCCGGGAAAGGTTCCGTGACGCAGAAGAATGTGGAAGCATGGAAAGATATCGTTTCCATAGCGGGAGGCGACCAGACGGTTTTCGGCGTGGATAAGGACGGCAGACTTATGCGGACTACTTATTCCTACGGAACGGTGAGCAAAGAAGAATTCACCGGTTTCCGGAAGGTGGTTTCCGGCGGAGGATATCTGCTGGGACTGCGGGAGGACGGCACGGTCGCGTCCTGGGGAGTGTCCGGAACTGATTTCGGTCAGTCTGAGGTAGATGCATGGACGGACATCTGTGATATCGCGGCGTCTGGAAGCAGTGTTCTCGGCCTCAGATCAGACGGCACCGTGATCGGTCTCGGCGCGGCTTCGTCCGAGGTGGAGAACTGGACGGATATCGTTTCCGTGGTCCTGGCCGGGGACACCCCTGTCGGCCTTAAATCAGACGGCACCATGGTTTCCGTGGCAGAGGCGGATATGCCGGAGGAAAAGGCGGCGGCTATCGCGGGAAGCCTCACCGGGAAATGGGCTTTCATCGATACGGAAGGCGCGCTCAGAGAGAGCAACTGGCGGAATATCGAGATGCTGGCGGAAAATGTTCAGGATGTGTCCGTGGGAACCGACCATGTGGCAGCGGTGCGCTCGGATGGAACCGCCTATGCCCATGGCGGAAGCGGCAGTTATATGAATGTTTACGGTTGGAAAAACCTGGTTCAGATAGCGGCTGGAGAGCAGCACACGGTAGGGCTGGGCAGCAGCGGGCTTCCGGTGGCCGCGGGATCCAACACCAACGGGCAGCTGAATCTGGGCAGCTGGGAGGATGTGGTATATATCGCCGTGGGAAACAATTATACGCTTGGCCTGCAGTCGGACGGCACCCTCCTTATCGCGGGAAAGCTTCCGGGAGAGTATTGAGATCGGGGAATGATCCCCGGGGAGTGAGGAGAATCAAATGGATATCAATCATCTGTGTCCCGGCTGTATGCGGGAGCTGAAGAATGAAAATACCGGCGGAGGTGCCGGCGGCGCGACCGGCCGCTGCCCATACTGCGGCTTTGACATCGCATCCTACCAGCAGAATTCCCGCTGCCTGCCGCTCTATTCGGTCCTGGCCGGCAAGTACCTGGTGGGAAAAGTGCTGGGACAGGGCGGCTTCGGCATCACCTACATGGGCTTCGACCTGAACATGGAGACCCGCATCGCCATCAAGGAGTATTTCCCGGTGGAGCTGGCGAGCCGCGACACCACCACCATGACCGGCGACCGGGTGCTGTCGCTGGACGGGGAGAAGAAGGAGACCTATCAGAGGGGCATTCAGAAGTATGTGGACGAGGCCCGGAACGTGTCCAGGTTCTCCGATACCCCCGGCGTGGTGTCGGTGAAGGATTTCTTCTACGAGAACGACACGGCTTACATCGTCATGGAATATATCGATGGGATCAGCCTGAAGGATTATCTGAAGGAGAAGGGGAAGCTCACGGAGGAAGAGACCCTGAGGATCATGCGGCCGGTGCTGGAGGCGCTGGTGAAGGTGCATGAGGCGGGGATCGTACACCGTGACATCAGCCCGGACAATATCATGCTGACGTTCGAAGGCGGGGCGGAAGGCGGCGCATCCGCCAGGTCTTCCGGCAAGCTCACTTCGGTCAAACTCATCGACTTCGGCGCGGCCCGGATGCCGTCCGGAAGCGACCAGAAGTCTCTGACGATCATCTTAAAGCACGGCTACGCCCCGGAGGAGCAGTACCGGACCCATGGGGAGCAGGGGCCGTGGACGGATGTGTACGCCCTCTGCGCCACCATGTACCGGATGCTGACGGGCGAGACGCCGGTGCCTGCGATGGACAGGCTATTTTCCGACGGGCTGAAAAGCTTTGAGGAACTGGGCGTTAAAGTGAGCAAGAACACCGCGGCGGCGGTCCTGAAAGGCCTGGCGGTGAAAAAGGAGGACCGGATCGGTTCCGTGAAGGAGCTGATCGGGGCCATATACGAAGGGAAAACGGTAAAGGCAGGCCATGCCGGGAAAGCGGCGGGAGACGGCGCTTCGTCCCTTTCCCGGCCTGTCATGGCGGCTGTCCTGGCGGGAACGGCGGTACTCGCGGTGCTGGTGATCGGACTTTTCGCCGGCCTCTATTCCCGGATGCGGAACGGCGGCGCGGAGGGGATCCCGGCGGGGAACGGGGCGCCATCGGAGAGCATTACGGCCGCGGCAGAACAGTTTCTTCAGGAGAACGCGCCGTCTCAGGCGGATCAGTTTACTGCGGAGAGCGCCTCGCCCCAGCCTGCTGAAGATGCGGATCCTGTTTCGGGGGGATCTGAAAGCGGAGAAATTGAAGCGAACGTTTCTGAAAAACCTGGAGGAGGAGCGGAAGAGATCGTTCTGAATCGGGACGAGGAGACTCTGGGGGAGCAGATCGTTTTCTATCGTCCCCAGTATGCGATAGACGTGGGATATTCCACTTTGATCTGTCGGCCGGATGGCACTGTGTTTGCCTTTGGGGATAATCGTTATGGCCAGTGCCGGGTGGAGGACTGGAGAAATGTGGTTGCCGTAGCGGCCAGCGAGCACTGCTCTCTGGGGCTTAGGAGTGATGGAACTGTGCTTTACGCTGGGTATGAAGAAGATTCTTTTGCTGATGTGACAGGCTGGAAAGATATTATTCAGGTTGCGGCAGGTTTTTATTTCAATCTGGGCGTTACAAAAGACGGAAGAATCGAAGTGGCAGGAACCGGCGGCAATAATTCGCGGATTGATTGGGATGTGATCCGTTCCTGGGAAAATGTTAAAGCCATCGCGACGGCTATCGGTACCCGTGAGATAGTGGCGGCGCTGCAGAATGACGGTACGGTGCTGATCGAAGGGAACGCAAAAAAAGGGCTGTCTTTTTCCGGCTGGGAAAAAGTAGTCTGGCTTGGATTTTATGAGAACTATCTGATCGGGTTGGAAGAAGACGGGACTCTGCGTGCCTCTCTGATTGAGGGAATGGAAGGTGTGGCGTCGCCTTCCTCCGAGCGGGCGAAAGAAGAGATGCAGCGACTTAGCTCTTATCCCAGGTTAAAACAGTTTGACTGCTCCAGTGGGGTCTGCGTTACCAGAGAGGGCGAAGTGTTTAATGTAACAAGTCTCTTACAGGAAAAATGTGAGAGCTGGGGGAAGCTGATCGGCGCGGCGGAAACCAGTGACTATATCTTTGGACTGACGGAAACAGGGGAGATAAAGATCGAGGCGGTCAATACAGGGAATGCCGATCTGGAGGATTTCCGGAGACTGCAGTTTCTGGATTATGCAGATGTGGACAGTCGGGCAGTTCTCGTCGGACAGACCGAGGATGGAAGGCTGCTTACTTATGGTTCGGGAGCGGCTCTTTTAAGTGATTTGGAAGAATATGGTTCCATACAGAGACGCGTCAGGAAGATCGCAGAAGCCGGGGAATATGGGGACGTCTGTCTGTTGGAAGACGGATCTTGTATTTCCGATTCTTCTGAACTTCCTGCCTCAAATGTGGCAGATATCGAGATATTTGACTACAATTCCGGTTTCAACAGAGGGCTCGTCACACTGATGGAGGATGGAAGTATCCGGATCTTCGACAGAGGCGGAGCAGAAGATATCAAAGCTGCGGAGAACTGGAAGAATGTAAGACTGATGGCTTTGGTGCACGATTCAGGCCATAATCCTTATTTGGTTGGGATCACCGCGGAAGGAGAACTTCTGTGTACAAATGAGAGTGAGCGGCAATGGATCCAGGAGGTAGACGGAAAGAAGGTCAGGAAGCTGTATACGGATGAAAAGAAGATGGCGCTTGTGGCGCTGATGGAGGACGGAAGTTTGCAAATCCTCCTTTCAGGCGCCAGCAGCGGCGCCGTCTGGACGGTATCTTCGACGATCGAGAACTGGACCGATCTTACGGATCTGGCTCTGGGAGAAGAGCATATACTAGGCCTGAGATCCGATGGGACGGTGCTGACGGCGGGAGATAACGCATTCGGTCAGTGCGATGTAAGCGACTGGAAGGATATCGTGCAGATCGGGGCCCGAGACGGATTTTCCGTAGGCCTCACAGGTGGCGGCGAACTCAGGATGGCAGGTCTGATCAAAAGGTAAGGGTTGCACTTTGCGGCATATTTTGGTATTATAACCATATATGGGATTTTTCGAACATTTTGACTGATTGATAAGGAGGAGAGAAGAATGGGAATTATCAAAGCGGCGGTATCCGCGGTAAGCGGCGCGCTGGCTGACCAGTGGCTGGAAGTTATTGAGGCGGACAATATGAGCGACCAGACCGTATTCACCAGAGGGGCGGCGGTACGGAAGGGGCAGAATACCAAGGGTACGGACAACACGGTGTCCAACGGTTCTGTGATCCATGTCTATCCGAATCAGTTCATGATGCTGGTGGACGGCGGCAAGGTCGTGGACTACACGGCGGAAGAGGGCTATTACACAGTGAATAATTCTTCGCTTCCGTCGCTGTTCAACGGTCAGTTCGGCGACGCGTTAAAGGAGTCTTTCAACCGCGTCAAATTCGGCGGCGTCACTCCCACATCCCAGAAGGTATATTATGTAAATCTCCAGGAGATCAAGGGAATTAAGTTCGGCACCCGCAATCCGATCAACTATTTTGATACTTTTTATAATTCCGAGCTGTTTCTGAGGGCGCACGGAACTTATTCCATCAAGATCACGGATCCGCTGCTGTTCTATGCGGAGGTGATCCCGAAGAATGCGGATAAGGTGGAGATCGATTCCATCAACGAGCAGTATCTGGATGAGTTTTTGGAGGCGCTTCAGTCTTCCATCAACCAGATGTCGGCAGACGGGACCCGCATTTCCTTCGTGGCGTCCAAGGCCCGCGAGCTGGGCAAATATATGGCGGATACGCTGGACGAGGACTGGAAGCGGATGCGCGGCATGGAGATCCAGTCTGTGGGTCTGGCCAGCGTTTCCTATGACGAGGAGTCCCAGAAGCTGATCAACATGCGCAACCAGGGCGCGATGCTCTCCGATCCTTCCGTGCGCGAGGGATACGTCCAGGGCGCGGTGGCCCGCGGGATGGAAGCCGCCGGTTCCAACGCGAACGGCGCCATGGCCGGATTTATGGGCATGGGCATGGGGATGAACGCGGGCGGCGGTTTTATGGGCGCGGCGTCCGCTTCCAATATGCAGCAGATGCAGATGCAGCAGAGCGCGGCCCAGGCGGCCCAGGCGGCCGCAGGCGCGCGGACGGGCGGTCAGACGGCCGCAGCGAAAGCGGGCAGCTGGACCTGCAGCTGCGGCGCGGTGAACACCGGTAAGTTCTGCAGCGAGTGCGGCAAACCGGTTCCGGCTCCCGCTGGAACATGGATCTGTTCCTGCGGCGCGGTGAATACGGGCAAGTTCTGCAGCGAGTGCGGCAAGCCGGCCCCGGCTCCGTCGGGGGAATGGACCTGCAGCTGCGGCGCGGTGAACACCGGCAGGTTCTGCAGTGAGTGCGGCAAACCGAGACCATAGACAGAAGCCGATCTATTGATAATGATCCGGCCGGAGAATGAGTATGGCGACGATAACATTCAAATGTCCTAATTGCGGAGGCGGGCTCCAGTTTGATCCCGCCTCCCAGAAGTATAAATGTGAATACTGTCTGTCGGTTTTTACGCAGGAAGAGCTGGAGAAGCTGCAGCCGGACGGGGCCGGTGACCAGAGCGTGCCGGAGGCGGAAACGGGCGCACAGCCGGGCAGACCGAATGGCGCCGGCGCCGTTATCTATACCTGTCCCAGCTGCGGCGCGGAGATCGTGACCGACGAGACGACGGCGGCGACGTTCTGTTTCTACTGCCACAATCCGGTGGTGCTGCAGGGCCGTCTGGACGGCGCGTACGAGCCGGACTATGTCCTGCCGTTTGAAGTGGACAGGGCGAAGGCCCGGGAGATCTTCCTGGGATGGCTGAAGAAGAAGAGATTCGTCCCGAAGTCCTTCTATTCGGAAGAGCAGATCGAGAAGATGACCGGGGTCTATTTCCCGTACTGGATGTACAGCTGCCAGGTGGACGGCCATCTGGAAGCGATCGGGACAAGGCAGACCCGGACCTGGGTCCAGGGTTCCACCCGGTATACGGAGAACAAAAAATACAACGTCGTCCGCAACGGACAGATGAACGTCGACCGCGTCACCCGCAACGCCCTTAAGAAGGCGGACCGGAAGCTGGCGGAGGGCGTCATGCCCTATGAGATGCGGAAGATAAAACCGTTTTCCATGGGGTATCTGTCCGGATTCGTAGCGGAGAAGCGGGATATCGAGCACGCGGAGTACGATCAGGAAGTGGAGGAGGAAGTCCGTTCCTACGCCGTATCCAATCTGGCGTCCTGCGTGGACGGCTATTCGAACCTTCAGGTCCAGTCTAAGCAGATCGATCTGAAGAACGCCAGGTGGGACTACGCGCTGATGCCGGTATGGACGCTGACCTATAAGGACGGCGCCAGCGGGCAGATCTATTATTTCGCGTGCAACGGCCAGACGGGCAAGGTCTGCGGGAAGCTGCCCATCGACAAGGTGAAGCTGGGCATCTTTTTCGCGGAGATTTTCGCGCCGCTGTTCGCGGTGCTGATGATCGTGGGGTATTTTCTATGAGAAGCCGGAGAGAGTCGGGATTATGGACAAAATGGACCGGCGCGGCGCGGATGGCCGCGCTGCGGTGGCTTGCCGCGGCGGCGCTGTGCCTGAGCGCGGCGGTCATGCCGGCGGGAGTCCTTCTGGACGTATGGGCGGCCGGGGACGAAGAGACCCGTGTCTTTGACGATGCCGGTCTTTTCAGCCGTGATGAGACCGCGGAGCTCGAGGAGATGATCGAGGACGTCCGTGATGAGACCGGGTTCGACGCGGCGGTGATGACGACGGACGACGCGAAGGGCAAGAGCGCGCGGATGTACGCGGCGGACCGCTACGATGAGCTTGATCTCGGCGTGGGTTCGGACCGCAGCGGCGTTCTGTTTCTGATCGATATGGACAACCGGGAGATCTATCTGCTGACGACCGGGAAGGCGATCCGGATCTTTACCGACGACCGGATCGACGCGATCCTGGACGAGGTCTACGGGTACGCGCGGGACGGCGATTACGCGGCCGGCGCGGAGACGGCGCTGGAGGATGTGGTCTATTACGCGCGGCAGGGGATCGTTTCGGGGCAGTATAATTATGACGAGGATACCGGCCGTGTCAGCGTCCACCGCTCCGTGAACGCGCTGGAATTCCTTCTGGCGCTTGCTGTCTCCGCGGCGGTTGCCGGAGGAGCGGTGATGACGGTGAAGCGGCAGTACAATATGGAAGAGGACCCGGAGCGGATCGCCAATTATAATATGGCCTACAGGAGCTCTTCGGAGTTTATCATGCAGCCCGGCAGCGACAGGCTGCTGGATACCTTTGTGACGACGATGGTGATCGCGAGCGCGGCGCCGCATAACACCGGGGGAGGCTCCCATATGTCTTCTTCCGGCCGCAGCACCACGTTCCACTCCAGCAGCGGAAGGACCCACGGGGGCGGAGGACGGAAGTTCTGAGACGCGGACCCGGGCGCGGCCCGCGCATGGCCGAAGGCTTGCGGCGGACCGGGCAGTCTGTGCGGACCGCGGAAATCAATAAGACGAAAGAGAGAGACAGATATGCAGGCAATTCTTCTGGCCGGCGGTCTCGGGACCCGCTTGCAGAGCGTGGTCAGCGACCGCCCGAAGCCGATGGCGCTGATCCAGGATAAGCCGTTTATGGAATATGTGATCCGGGAGCTTAAGGCCAACGGCATCGACGACATTATCTTTGCCGTAGGATATAAAGGTTCCATGGTGGAGGATTATTTCGGGGACGGCTCGGCGTTCGGCTTCCGCGCGTCCTATGCTTATGAGGAGACGCTTCTCGGCACCGCCGGGGCGATTAAGAACGCGGCCCGCCATATGACCGGCGGGGAGGCGTTTGTGCTGAACGCGGATACATTTTACAGGATCGATTACGGACGCCTGGTTGACATAAAGAATGAAAAGGGGCTGGACATGGCGCTTGTCCTCAGGCAGGTGCCGGATATCAGCCGTTACGGCGAGGCCGTACTGACGGACGGCGTTCTGACGGCCTTTAATGAGAAGAACAGCGCTGCCCGCCCGGGAACGATCAACGGCGGCGTTTATCTGCTGACGAGGGAACTGATCGACCGGATCCCGGAGGGGAAGGTGTCCCTGGAGAATGACATGATCCCCCGGTGGCTGGCGGAAGGGCTGCGCATCGGCGGATTTGTCAATGAAGGCTATTTCATCGACATCGGGATCCCGCAGGATTATTTCCGATTCATCGATGATGTGGAGAAGGGGGTCATCGCATGGTAATCAGGGGACGGGCCCCGCTGCGCGTCAGTTTCGGAGGAGGAGGGACCGATGTGGCGCCGTTCTGCGAAGAGCAGGGAGGCGCGGTCATCGGCAGCACGATCAACAAATACGCGTACTGCTCGATCGTTCCGAGAAAGGATGAACAGATCATCGTTCACTCTCTGGATTTTGACATGACGGTCAAATACAACGTCCATGAGAATTATGTATGCGACGGCCGTCTGGATCTGGTGACGGCGGCGCTTAAGGCTATGGACATCAAGCAGGGCTGTGAGGTCTACCTCCAGTGCGACGCGCCCCCCGGTTCCGGCCTGGGCACGTCCTCCACGGTCATGGTGGCGCTTCTGTCGGCCATGAACCGCTGGAAGGGCATCGAGACAGACGCTTATGCCCTGGCTGATCTGGCATATCAGGTGGAGCGGGAGGATCTGGGGATCGAGGGCGGATATCAGGATCAGTATATGTCCACCTTCGGCGGGTTTAATTTTATCGAATTCCATGGACGGAACAATGTGGTAGTGAATCCGCTGCGTATCCGCAAGGACATTTACCAGGAGCTGCAGTACAATCTGCTTCTGTGTTATACCGGCGGCATTCATGTGTCTGCTAATATTATAAAGGATCAGGTGGAAAACTACGTGAGAAAGGATGCCTTCGACGCGATGTGCGAGGTGAAGGCCCTGGCTTACGCGATGAAGGACGAACTCTTGAAGGGCAATCTGAACAGCTTCGGCAGGCTTCTGGATTACAGCTGGCAGAGCAAGAAGCGCATGAGCAGCCGGATCTCCAATCCGAAGATCGATGAGCTCTATGAAGAGGCGTTGAAAGCAGGAGCTCTGGGAGGCAAGATCCTGGGGGCGGGCGGAGGAGGATATCTTCTGATGTACTGTCCCTATAATGTGCGCCACAAAGTGGCGGAGCGGCTGGAGGCAGTGGGAGGCCAGCTGACCGACTGGGGCTTCGAACTGCGGGGCGCCCAGGCGTGGACCGTGGACGAGGACCGGTGGCAATATGATCGGGTCCATGTGCGGACTTCCAACGGGGAGTATGATTTTCTGGTGTGACCGGAGAAAGCGCGATACAGGGGAACGGATCATATGGCAGAGAACACAGGCAGGGTAGTATTCCTGGACAGGGACGGCACCATCAACGAGGAGGTCCATTATCTTCATAAGCCGGAGGATCTTTATTTTCTTCCGGGAGCGGCGGAGGCTGTCCGGATGCTGAAGGAGGCCGGCTTTACGCTGATCGTGATCACGAATCAGGCAGGCGTGGCCAGAGGCTATTATACCTGCCGCGACGTGGAGACGCTTCACGCGTATATGAATGAGCAGCTGAGAAAGGAAGGCGGCGTCATCGACGCGTTCTACTATTGTCCTCACCATCCGGACTGCGGAATCGGCGAATATAAGAAGGTCTGTCACTGCCGCAAACCGGATACCGGGATGTTTGAGGCGGCGGAAAAAGAATTCGCCGTGGACAAGGCGCATTCCTATATGATCGGCGACAAGGAACTGGATATCCAGGCCGGGCATAATTACGGTGTGGAGTCCGTTCTGGTGGGAACCGGCTACGGCGCGGAACACAAAAAGGCCGCGGAGGAGCAGGGCCGGGAGAAATTTTACGATTATTACGCGGCGGATCTGAAAGCCGCCGCCCGGTATATCATAGCGAAGGAATCCGGAAAAAATATACAGAAAGGAAATCCGGCCGAAGGACCGGAGATACAACATGAACGAAGCATACTACCTGGAACATCTGATTGAGAGATATCCTAAGCTGTCACCGATCCGGGGTGATATCGAGAGGGTGTATGAGCTGCTGAGGGACGCTTACGCCTCCGGACACAAGCTTTTAGTGGCCGGCAACGGAGGAAGCGCCGCGGATTCGGAACATATCGCGGGGGAACTGATGAAAGGATTTGTAAAACCCCGCGCGCTGCCGGAAGAGATGGCGCGGCGGCTTAAAGAGGTGGACGCCGCAAGCGGCGCGCTGCTTGCCGAGAATCTGCAGGGCGCGCTGCCGTCTCTGGCGCTGACCGGACAGCCGGGCCTGTCCACCGCGGTGCTGAACGACCTGGACGGCAAATTCGTTTACGCCCAGCTGCTCTACGGCTATGGACAGGAGAACGACGTTTTTCTGGCGATCACTACCTCCGGCAACTCGGAGAATATCTATCTTGCCTGTGTGGCCGCGAAGGCCAAAGGGCTGAAGGTCGCTGTCCTGACCGGCAAGACCGGCGGCAGGGCGGCGCGCGTCGCGGATGTGTCGATCATCGTTCCGGAGCAGGAGACCTACAAGATCCAGGAGCTGCATCTGCCGATCTATCACGCCCTGTGTCTGATGCTGGAAGAGCATTTCTTCTGAGCTTACGGATTTTGCGGACCGCGGCACACGCAAGGGGGAACCGGTTTATGAAATTTCATGCATTTGTGATCTGCGCGTACGGGGATTCCCCGTATCTGGAATCCTGTGTCCGATCCCTTCTCGGGCAGACGGTGGAGTCCGACATTATCTGCGCCACCTCCACGCCCAGCCCGTACATCGACCGGATCATGGGAAAATACGGTATTCCCGTGGCGGTGCGCGACGGCAAAAGCGACATCCAGGATGATTGGAATTTTGCCTTGTCCCAGGCGGACGCGGCTTATGTGACCATCGCCCATCAGGATGACATGTACGCCCGCCGCTATGTGGAAGAGTTGTGGAACGCTTATGAAAAATGGCCGGATATGACGCTTTTTACGACCGACGCGGTGACGGTACGGCACGCGGCAGGGCCTGCCGCGGAGACGGCCGGCGCGGGGACGGCGGGGTCTGCCGCGGAGACAGCCGGCACGGGGACGGCAGGGCCTGCCGCGGTCCGGGAACATGCGCCCGGGCGGCTGGTTTATTTCAGCGCCAAGAACGTGGTCAAGCGGATCCTGCGCCTGCCGCTGCGGCTTCACTGCCTGGCGGATCGGGAATGGGTGAAGATGGCCGCCCTGCGGTTCGGCAATCCGATCATGTGTCCTTCCTGCGCCTATCGGAAGGGATATCTGCCGGATCCGATCTTTCATTCCGAGTACCGCTTCGCCCTGGACTGGGACTGCCTGACAGATATGGCGAAGTGGCCGGGGCGCTTCATCTGCGTGGAGAAGCCGCTGCTGTTTTACCGGGTCCACGACGGCGCTGAGACCAAGGCCTGTATCGAGAATCATCTGCGGGAAACGGAGGAGAGGGAGATGTTTGCCCGCTTCTGGTCCGGGAAGACCGCGGATATGCTGATGCATTTTTACCGAAAGGCGTACGGCGAGTATGAACAGTAGTTTTGAGAGGAGACCATCGATGGAAAAAAGAGATGGAGCTTACAGGAAACCTTCCATGGTGTGGAGGTACCGCTGGAAGGAGGAGGTTCTGGTATTCACCCTTCTGACGGCGTTGGCCTTCTTCATCAACGCCGCCGTTCAGATCCGCGGACTCTTCATGGATGATCTGTATATGTGGTACTGGTTTGCCGAAGGCTCCTTTCCGGAGTATGTGTTTCCGATCGGAAGCGACCGTTTCCGCGCTCTTTATAACTTTATTTCCTATCTGGAATATTTCTTTGTGGGCAGCCGCGCGGAGTGGTTTGTGCCGGTCAATATCGTCGTCAACAGCATGATCGCGTATATGATCCACCGGTTCGCGAGGCGGCTGTCAGAAAATGGCCTGATGGGGTTTCTCTGCGCGGCGCTGTATCTTCTGTCGCGCATGTCGTACTATCAGATCGGCCAGGTGATGGGCATGATGGAGAGTCTGGCCCTGTGGGCCGCGATCGCTGTCCTGTACTGCCTGTATCAGTATCTGAACAGGAAGGAATACGGAGAGAGCTGCTATTGGGCCGCCTGCGGATTCTATTTCGCGAACTGTTTTATCCACGAGCGTTATATGGTCCTGCTTCCGCTTTTCTTTCTGGTGCTGCTTCTGCGGCGGGATAAAAGGCCGGCGAGGTGGATCGTCCCGCTGGCGCTTTTCGCGCTGGTGCAGGGGATCCGCTTTCTGACGATCGGGACCGTTCTCCCGGCCGGAACGGACGGGACCTACGTGGCGGACACATTCGGCGTCCGCCAGACGATAAAGTTTATGATCCAGCAGGTTCTGATCCTGTTCGGCGTGAATACGGGCGATGCCTGGCTGAATCCGTGCCTCTGGGACCGGATGGATCTGTGGGTGAAGCTGGTGGTGATCGCGGAGGATCTGGTAATACTGACCGTGGCGCTTTTGTTTATCCTGAAGATGATCCGGGATCGTAAGAACCGTGCGGCGTACCTGAGCAATTCCGCCCTGTTCATCCTCTTTATCGGTCTCTGCATCCTTTCCTCCAGCGTGACCGTCCGCGTGGAGATCCGCTGGGTCTACGTGTCCATGACGGCCGCCCTGCTGTTTTTGTCCTATATGTGCGGCGCGGTCGCGCACAGGGAGATGCTGGGCGAGGAGGGATTCGAGCGAAATGTGCGGCGCCGGTACCGCGGCCTGGCCGTAAGCCTGTGCCTGATGGCCGCTTACGCGGTTTTGTCCTGCTTTTCAGAGGGATATAACCGGAGCTGTTATCCGGAGCTGTATCTGTGGAACCCGCAGAAGGAGTATAATTCCCTGGCGGATGAGACCTGGGGCCGGTACGGAGAAGAGATCTTCGGCAAAAAGATCTATCTCCTGAGAAATACGGACAGCTGGAGCCAGCTCACCTCGGATCTTGCCAACGGAACATTTGACCCGGATACGTTCTTCCGGGTATTTGATCCGGAGAAGAAGGCGGAGGGAACCGAGGTCTTTGTCGTGGACAGCATCCGGGATTTCGGCCTGGTGAATAATAATATGCTGATCCTCAGGGAGGTTCCGGACGCGTACGCGTATCAGGATATCACCAGTTTTGTGAAGAAACTGAAATGTGAGCCGCTCTACGGCTATTACGACGACGGCTGGATGGATGAACATGCCGCGGTCCGTGTTATGGCGGGAAGCACCGGGAAGATCGAACTGGAGCTTCTGCATCCGGGAGTCACCACCGGGGAAGAGGTCATGACGATCAGTATTGACGGGGGTGAGACCACGGAGGTGAAGGTGGAGCAGAGTATCCAGTACGTCACCCTTCAGACGGTTCCCTACCGGACGGTGGAACTGAAGTTTGACAATAATTTCTATCAGGAGGGCGGCTCCCTGGGACAGCGGGGAGAGGATCGTTTCTCCATTATTGTGAATATATCGGCTGACTAGAAAGGAACGCGCATGGAACAGCGAAGGTGGTATTATCTCCTGCCGCTTGCGGGGACGATATTCGGAATCTGGTATATCCGCACCGCGTTTTACGATGTGGTCTATTCGGATTATATCCGTCTGGTGAACAGCTATCTTCCCGACGTGTGGGATCCGTCCCGTTTCCTGGTGCCGGACGTGCTGACGCGGGTGCCCCTTACCTATCTGGGAAGGATCGTGAATACCACGTTTTTTCATTACAGCGTGACGTTCGACCAGATCCTCGGCGTTCTCGGCCTGGGACTTTCAGGCGCGGTGCTCGCGGCCTACTGCAACCGGCGCGGGATCGGCGTGTTCTGGACGCTTGCGGTCATGGCCGTTACGTTCAGCCTGGGTAAGTGGGAGATGCTGACCAACGGAACCGGCTGGGTCCATTTTTTTGCCTTCGCCGGATTCTATTATCATTATCTGGTTCTGGACCGGGTCTGGGCAGGAGACGCGCGGCCCCATGACGGGCGGACGCTTCTGTGGCTGCCGTCCCTTCTGATCCTGGGGGCCGCGGGACAGTACTGCGCGGTTTACGCGGCGGCGCTGTTTTTGGCGTATCTGTTCGGGATCCTGACGGGGCGGAAAGACCGGAAGCGCCCGGCAGGGGAGTATCTCAGGTATTTTGCGGCCGCGGCGGCGCCCTTCGTCCTGTACCTGATCAGCAATTCCTTCGCGGTGGAGGACCACGCCGGCATGCAGGATATCCCGCTCTTGGAACAGCTTCTGGAGACGCCGCTGTATTTTGTGCGGTTTCTGCTGAAATCTCTCTCTTCGTCGGCGGTGGGGATCAGCTTCGCGATCAGCCATTTCACCGACGACCTGCCTTATCTGGCGCTTGGGATCCTGGTTGCGGCGGCTTATCTGACGGCCCTGTGGTTCCAGTACCGGTATCGGATCTATGAGAGAACGATCCTGCCTCTTATCCTGATCGTCTCCGGCGGAGTCAGCCATGTGCTGGTGATGCTGGCGAGATGGAGTTTCCTGCAGGACGACTACGGCATGAGTTCCCGGTATTCCCTGCAGTTTTCGGCGGGAGTGCTGGGGATCGTCCTGACCTGCGCGCTTGTCTGGCAGGAGGAAAGGAAAGCCCGGCGGGGACGGCGGCCTGCCGCGTGCTTTATCGCGGCGGCATTTGCCTGTGTGTTCCTTGCGGGAGCCGCGCTCGATACCCGGCAGGAGCTGCAGATCGCTCCCTACCGCAGGATCCTGTGTATGGAGCGGGCGCAGATCGCGAGAGAGTTTGAGAACGTGAGCGATGATGTGCTGCGGGAAAATTTTGAATACCGGACTTCCAGGCCGGAGAGCGGCCAGGCTGTGCGCAGCGCGCTGACGATCCTGAAGGAGAACGGCTGGAATGTGTTTCACGAAGAACAGGAGCGTTGAAGTATGAAAGAACTGAGAGAATTCTATAGCGGAAAAAATGTCCTGGTCACCGGACATACCGGCTTCAAGGGAAGCTGGCTGTGCCGGATCCTGACGGATCTGGGGGCGCGGGTCACCGGCTACGCGCTGGCTCCTTCCACGGATCCGGCGCTGTTTGAGATCGCCGGTCTTGAGGGGCGGATGAGGAGCATCACGGGCGACGTGCGCGACCTGTCGTATCTGCGGCTGGTCTTTGAGGAGACGCGGCCGGAGATCGTGTTCCATCTGGCGGCCCAGCCGATCGTGCGCGCGTCCTATGAGGAGCCGGTCTATACGTATGAGACCAACGTGATGGGGACGGTCCATGTGCTGGAGTGCGTGCGCACCTGCCTGTCGGTCCGGTCATTCCTGAATGTGACTACGGATAAGGTCTATCTGAATATAGAGAGCGATTACGGCTACCGGGAAAATGATCCCCTGGACGGCTACGATCCGTATTCCAACTCCAAGTCCTGCTCGGAGCTGGCCACTCACAGCTACGCGAGATCCTTCTTCAGCGACGGCCGCTGCGCCATTTCCACGGCCCGGGCCGGCAATGTGATCGGCGGCGGCGATTTTGCCCGGGACCGGATCGTTCCGGACTGCATCCGGGCGGCGGAGGCGGGGCGGCAGATCGTCGTGCGCAATCCCCATTCCGTCCGGCCGTATCAGCATGTGCTGGAGCCGCTGGCGGTGTATCTGCTGATCGCCATGCGCCAGTATCAGGACCGGTCGTACGCGGGATGCTATAATGTGGGGCCGGATGACGAGGACTGTGTGACCACAGGCCGCCTGGCGGATCTGTTCTGCCGGGCCTGGGGGGACGGCGCGTCCTGGCTGGACCGGTACGACGGAGGCCCCCATGAGGCCGCATTTCTTAAGCTGGACTGCGGG